>CAKVJS010000194.1 GCA_934754755.1 uncultured Erysipelotrichales bacterium | reverse complement strand
GTTTACATATGCTTTTAACAACCCCTTTGCAAGAAGGAACAACGATTGTTTTCCAACCTCGAAAAAATAATGTTGTCATTGATCAAAATCATTTTATTGGCAGTTATGAACCAAACAATATAGTTGAAGTCCTAGATATTAGTCGTTCGACGTATTCTTCGATGTATCTAGATGAAGGAGCCTATCAATCCCTTAAAAGAATGTATAAAGATTTACAAGCAGCTTGTGGTACGGGCGTCATTTTAAAAAAGGCATACCGTAATTATGGTATCCTATCGTTGCATGAGGATCCGACTACTTTGGAAAAAGCGGGATATAGTGAATTTCAATTAGGAACAACGGTAGCTTTTCAACATTTAAACTATAGTAACGAGGACTTTAGCCATACTGATTCCTATCAATGGTTGTTGGATAACAGTTATCGCTATGGTTATATATTGCGCTATCCCATAGATAAAGAGACGATTACCCATAAGCCTTATCAAAACAATATCTTCCGGTACGTAGGGGAACCATTAGCAGCGACCTTGCATGCACATAATTGGACTTTGGAAGAATATAATATGCAACCAACAAACCAAATCGAAGCAATAGGAGAGTAGAAATGAAAAGATCGATTGGATTATTAGACTCAGGTGTTGGTGGCTTAACGGTACTAGAAAGTATTCATCATGCATTACCACAAGAAGATATTATTTATATTGGTGACCAAAAACATTGTCCCTATGGCGACAAGACGCAAGAACAGTTGTTTATATATACGAGTCAAATCGTGAGCTATTTTATACAGCAGAATTGTAAACTCATTGTGCATGCTTGTAATACAACTTCTGCATTGGTACTGCCGCTGCTACAAAGAAAATATCCTTCCTTACCTTTTATTGGCGTCATTCATCCGACAGTTGCTAGTTTTATCCAACAGAAGAAAAAACGAGTCTTGGTTATCGCAACCGAAAAGACCATTGCCTCTGGTATATATGAACGGTGCATCCAAAATCAATATCCGGATTGTATCATTTATTCATTAGCCACACCTTTATTGGTGCCATTAGTTGAAAAGGGTGCAAGCTCGGATACTATATTGGCTGTGTTGCACCAATATCTAGATCCCTTTTGTAATAAAATAGATGCGATTATTCTTGGGTGTACACATTATCCGGTATTGCTTGCACAAATCCAGGTAGTCTTGCCAGGGATTCTCTATGTCTCTTCGAGTGAAGCAATGGGCATAGAAGTAAAACAATACTTAGCCAATCATAATTTATTAAATAAGAACGCTACTGGTCAATTACAAATATATACAACGGGTAGCAAGCAGGCTTTTTTACATGCTTCCTCGCTATTTTTTGATAGTACAAACTACACCATAGATACACTAGCTATGCTAAATATGTAGTTTTCTTTTTTGCATAATTTCTTATACCCTTCATATATATTGTTGAGGTGGTGATTTGTCATGAGAAAAAGGATGCTTAAAAATATAGCTTTTATCGGGATTTGCTTATCTTGTGCCCTAGTGTATTTTCAAGTTTTTGATAACAAGAAAAAGGAGGACAAGCCCAAAGATGCTGGCGTCAGTAATTACCAAACGATTGTATTAAAAGATAAATACAATACGCTTGTGCCAATTGAAGTCAATATGGGCATAGAAGGGGAAAAAGATATTATTAATCGCAATATCCTACAACTAATGGCATCGAATGACTATGTCCACTTAGGTCTCTATCCTTTACTGTCCAGTGAATTACAAGTACAGGCTATGCATATTGATAAAAAGACACTAACATTTGATTTTAATGATAGTCTCTATGCAAGTAATAATGAAGATGCATTAGACATCCTGGAAGGATTAGCGTACACTTTTTGTCGCGATGGAATAGAACGAATCAATATTAAGATTGATGGTAAGGAAGTTAACTATTTACCAAATAGCACGGTTCCGGTTAGCTGTTTAACATCGACGCTTGGCATTAATAACTTTGATAGTGATTCCTTACAAATACACCGTACCGTTCCGGTCATGGTATACAATAAAAAAATGATTCATAATCATGCCTATTACGTACCCGTAACAACTCGTATTGAGGTAGATAGTAGTGATATTAATACGCAAGTATCGATGATATTAAATAAAATAGATTACGATAAGCCAATTCATTCTACGCAAGTCCAAATGGAGGGTGGAAAGATGAAGGTATCGTTGTCTTCGAATATTTTACTAGATAACGAAACGATTGATCAAACATTATACCAACAATTGATCAAATCATTAAAAAGTATAACCGGCATTACCGATGTTAGTTTGTATGTCGATCAACAAGAAATAACGCCGGTAAAAGATGTAAATGTGGTGATTAATAATCGTATTCGATTGTAGCATCATTTCCAAGGAAATAAAGGGGGACTGTATAAAAACAGTTCCTTTTATTAAATATTACAAAAAAGCAAAAATTACTTGCATCCTAAAAGCTCCTATAGTATTATATATAAGTATCTTGTCTACGTAGCTCAGCTGGATAGAGCACACGCCTTC
>CAKVJS010000193.1 GCA_934754755.1 uncultured Erysipelotrichales bacterium | reverse complement strand
CTGTTGGTGTTTCTAATAGAACCTGTCCACGTCCTACGATATCTTCCTGTAGTAAACGATCACGCCCCATAAGGGTGCTTAACTCACTTTCATCATTTAAGTATAAACACATCTTAGTTGCTATATTACTCATCATATTCATACGGATGCTATTGACGCGATTACTTGTAAGAACTAAGTAAACACCTTGACTAGCACCTTCCCGTAATAGTTGTAATAATACGGTATCAATCATCTCCTTACGATTATCATTTATCGAGAGGGCATCATAGCTATCAAGAATAACTACAATAATCGGTAAGTCTCGTTTTGTTTTAGCTTCATACTGTTCAATGTTGGCAACCCCAACTTCTTTAAATATTCTTTTACGATCCGTTAATATAGTAACTATTCTTTGCAACATTTTTTGTAACTTTTCATTTTCCTCTAAAGAAACAATATCAGCAACGTGAGGAAGATCTTTTAGTGGAAGTAATCCATTATTTCCAAAGTCTAATACATTAAATTGCACTTGCATAGGAGTATTCACTTTTGTTAGATTTACAACCAAGGTTTGTAAAAGGGTTGATTTTCCGTATCCTGGACTACCAAATATTGCTGTATGACTAGCCTTTTGAAGATCATATAAATATGGTTCCTGTGCTTGCTTACTAGCTAGATCTAATAAACCTAGTGGTACTTCCAATGTTCGTTGTTCTTCTTGTTTTGATTTAGGAGTAACAACGTGGGGTAAAAGATTTGGCAGCCAGGGTTTGTCTGGTCGAATACCACTCAATGCATGAAAGACTTGTTCAATCTCACTAATTACCGCTTCTAATTGCGTAGGAAGATCACTGGTATCCTTTCCTTGAACAACCTCTTCACCCGGATCATAAAATAGTTCATATTGACCTAAATCATTAATGCGATACATTCTTTCATCAATCTTTTCTTCTTGGGTAGCATCTGGATCATACGGTATACCCGCATATCCACTTTGAAACAACTCATATACCTCATTTTGTCCCACTTTTAAATATCCTCTTCCAGGGTTCGTAATATGAGCAGCATCGCTTGTTTTAAGTAGTTCACTTGAATCTTGTTCACTCGCCATTTTTAAAGCTATTTTGGATCTAGAATTAGCTTCAATTTGATCATTGACAACACCACTAGGCTTTTGTGTAGCTAGTATTAAATGGACTCCTAATGAGCGCCCAATACGGGCTACCGAAGTTAGCTCTTCTAAAAATTCTGGCACATTTGCCTTTAATTCCGCAAATTCATCCGACACGAGTACTAAATGAGGCAATGGCTTACTTGGATATAACACATCTGGCTTTGGCGTGGTACGTTCCTTATAGAGGGACATATATCCATTAATATTATTCACTCCATAGGTTGCAAATTCTCGTTGCCGTTTATCTAATTCAGCTTTAATACTTGCTAATGCACGAGCGGTACCAGCTCCATCTAGATTCGTTATCGCTCCCATAAAGTGAGGTAGGCGATCAAGTGTATTCGCAATTCCACCACCCTTCCAATCAATGATCAACATGCCGACATCTTCTGGGCTAAAGTTGATCGCTAATCCAATTAAATAGGTAGTTAAGAATTCAGATTTTCCTGATCCTGTTGTTCCCCCAACTAGCGCATGCGGTCCATGGGCACGTTCATGTAGATCCCAGTATACATAATCGGATTTACCACGCCATCCAATCAATGAACGAATGGATTTATTTGGTTTGGCTTGTTGCCAACGTTTATCAATTTGTAATTCATCTACTGTTTTTACTTCATATTGTTCTAATAAACTCAAACTTTCAGGTACTGCATTTTTCTCTATTTCCGTATGATGTAAATTTGATAATCTACGTAAGCTATTTTCTAAATGGGTAATAGGAGGATACTGCATAAAGGGTTTGGCCAGATATACATTTTCATTGGTAACTAATTCACCACTACTTGTATTTGGTAAAGTAATTAATGAGGTAACTGTTTCCGGCAAGAGTTTACTATCCTCCTTAGCACCAAATAACACTGACACCTAATACACTCATATCCTCAAATAGAAATTCATTGATGCCGTGTCCCATCAAGAGACTGTCATCAAAAATAGTAAAAATATAATGTGGAGAAAATTGTGGTGTTTCTCGCCCAGCTTCTTCAAGAACCTGCTTGCGTTTGTTTAATAACTGATAAAAGGCATGTAAAACAACATCCCGCAATTTTTCATTGTATACTAAACCGCGCATATTCAATTCCTGTAACTTAAAATGAGGCAATAGTCGCCATGCTTTCCAATTTTCATAATAAGCATCTTTACTAAGTATATTTATAAAATTAACATCTCGATAGGAATGAAAGAAAGCTGTCTGTAATAATATATTTTCTACTTCTTTTGAGTTTTCCTCTTGTCTTCCTACTAAACCAAGCGTTTGTCCTAGTAAACTAACGGGGGTTGCTACCGAGCGTTGCATCGAAAATTGTTTGATAATATCTCGTAAGTAAATGGAATCTTTACTGTTATCCTTTGGATCTATATGAGATTTAACTTGTACATGAGAAGCACTATCACTTAAGCC
>CAKVJS010000192.1 GCA_934754755.1 uncultured Erysipelotrichales bacterium | reverse complement strand
GAGATCTCTTAAATATTTGAAAAGGAGGGTTAGTTTAAATAAGGTTTGTTATATCATAGTAAATAGGTAGTTATACTTCAGTTGTTAAAGATTGCTATTTTATAGAAAGGGGAGTTGTTATGAAAAAAATAGTTGCTTTTATTTTATCGATTATGACATGTACTGGCTTTATTTTCCCAACGCCAGTATTTGCAGCAAATACAAAACATATAGAAGAACGTCACTATCATATCGAAAACCATGCAAATAGGAACTTATCTATTGAAGCAACAGGTAGAGGATTAAAGGATGGTTATGATACGTATGTGCAACCAACGCAAGAATCTTGGTATCAAACGATATGGTTGGATTATTATCCAGATAAAGATGTATATACAATTCGAACTTCTGCTACTAATAAATGGAATATTTTAATTTTCCATGAAGATAATCAACATCTTTTATATTCGGATTATTCGGCTAGTAACCGAGAAGCTCAATGGAAGATAGACAAATATAAAGATGAAGGATATATTATCAGAAATGTAAATATGCCTGATTACATTCTTAGAACTCCTGTTACTTGTGATGTTCGTGCAGGAGATCAGGTGATCTGTCAAAAACCAGATAATAGTAATGATATTAGTGCTTCTGAGACATGGGACTTTGTTTAATGCTAATAAGGTATGATAATATTGCTTTCTTAGGCAAATAAAAGAGGGTTTAACACATGTACCCCTGACAAAAATAAAAAACGCTTAAACTTAAATGGTTCTAAGCGCTTTTTAGTATAATAGAGTATGAAAAATAATTAATTTGTCAATGCTTGTTTTAATTATTGTTACCTATCATTTGACACATGAGAATTTATACCATGTTAATAATATTTCTACTCTTAATTTAATGAAAGGATATACTACTAAGTATATTTTTTTATTTATCTTAATGGATAATATCACATAATTATATAAAAATTTATTACAAAATAATGTAAAATTATACAATTTATATTGTTTTTTTAACTTTATATCATTATAATAGGGGTTACAGAGATCTCTTATAAAATAAAATGATAGGAGGGTAGTTAAAAGGTTTATGTTATTGAAGTAATAACCGGTTATCTTGCTTAATTTAAACATTAAAAAATATTATTAGTTTGAAAGGGGAATTCAATATGAAAAAATTAGTAGCATTTGTTTTATCTATTATGACATTTACAGGATTTATTTTCCCGTCACCAGTATTTGCTGCAACGGATCATGACCATATAATCGAAAATCATTATCATATTCGAAATTATGTATTTAGGAATCTATCGATTGAAGCAACAGGAAGAGGATGGGCAAGTGGTTACGATACTTATATGCAGGAGAATACTAACTCTTGGTATCAAACGATATGGTTGGATTATATACCAGGCATGGATGTATACTCAATTCGGACATCCGTTACGAATAAACGTTATGTATTAACTTTATTTGCTAGTAATGATCACTTGATGTATATCGATAATGAAAACCCATATACAGAAGAAGCGCTGTGGAAAATAGTATCTTATGGTAATGGGAGGTATGTTATAAGAAATCTATATCAACCGGATAAAATTCTTAGAACTCCGACTCCTGATGATATTAAAGCTGGCGATCAGTTAATATGTCAAAAGCCTATGAGTGGAGATGCCGGTACATATTCTGCTACTGAAATGTGGAGTTTTGTCGGAGCCTAATAAAAGAGTTAGTGTAAAAAGATTCAAATAAATATATGAAATAGAAAGAGGAATTAATATGAAAAAAATAGTTGCATTAGCTTTATCCATAATGACATTTACAGCATTTATCTTTTCTTCTCCAGTGTTTGCTGCAAATGAAAAGGATATAGATAAACATTTAGAGACAGCACATTATTATATTCGTAATACGTATTATGATAATTTGTCATTAGAGGCAAAATACGCGGGATCACCAGAGGAATATGATGTTTTTCTCCAACCAAATGATCCAAATTATGATCACCAAAAGGTATGGATAGAATATCTTCCTAAGTATGATGCGTATCGCATTAGAACTTCATCATCTGGTCGATTTAGACCATTAGCGCTATCTCGTAATGATAATAGACTATGGTTCGCATCTACATATGAAAATAATTCAGAAAATACAGAGTCGTTATGGAAGTTTGAACCTTATGGTGATGGTTACGTTGTAAGAAATATGCGTCAACCGAATAAGATTTTACAAAGTGGCAATCCAGTTAGAGTAGGGAATAGATTAGTATGTCAACCAAATGAAAACAGTGATGGACATTATGACCGTTCACAAGTATGGTCTTTCGTATGGTTTGATGCACCATTTAATAAATAACAGGTATCCAATAATAGAGAGGCTTTCACCTATACCTAGGTAGGCCTCTTTTTTATTGTGATAAAATTGCATAATAAGTAAATAATAATCGATCTGTGGAAAACAATTACATTGTAGAATTGTAAATGATGTGAGACACAAAAATGAATATATTTTATCGTATAAGTAACAGCAAATTTTTTCGATTTTTAATAAAGATGAATCATTAAGCTTTTGAGGCGGTATATGTT
>CAKVJS010000191.1 GCA_934754755.1 uncultured Erysipelotrichales bacterium | reverse complement strand
AATGAAAGTATTTATGGAGCGTATTATCGAAACTGGCGATACAAGTAGAGAACATATATCGATCAATATGATTTATCATAGTCTAATTAGCCAAAAGGGAGAATCCTATGTCCTGGAATAAAATCCATTGTTTAATAAAAAAAGAATTTTTATATAATCTGCGAAATAAAAGATTATTAATCTTATTATGTGCTATCTTTTTATTACTCATGTTATCAGTTGTTATGTACATACAACAAGCTAGCGAATTAGGCGGATATAATTTAAACACGTTAGTCCTACAAAATTATAATATCATTATCCAAATTTTGGCACTTGCTTTGATTCCTATTTTATCCTCTTGTATTTCTTCTGAAAAAGAGGTAGGTACCTGGCTATTCTATCGCATGAATGGCATCAAAAAAGAAGAATTAGTCGCTAGTAAAATAATCTTCTATAATAGCATTATTATTTTATTTCTAATTCTTTCTTTTGTATTTGAAATTATCATTATGAAGTTATTTTTTAACTTATCATTTACCTCTGTAGTACCTGTAAAGCATCAGATTTACATATTCATTCTAGTATTCTCCATTATCTCATTAATTATTAATTCAGAAATTCTCATATCTGAGATGACAAAAAAATCAGTAAATGCTGCGATTTATGTAATCATTGTGTGGTTTTCCTTAATGATTATAAATGGTATTCTTCCCTATCATTTGGGTGGAGGCTATATTGCCCCTTTTACCCAAAACAGTATCCAAACAAGTGTGATGTGGAGATTACTACAAAATGCTACGATATCACCAATCCCCTTTGAGTCACGCTTATATTTGCCTACACTGAATGAACTAGCTATTGCATTGAGCATTCCCATTGTGTTAAATATATTTATCATTATCATATCCCTGAAAAGAAGAGATAAAATAGTATAATATTCTCTTTTTAAGCCTTCTCTATACCCTCTTAAACTATAAATTATTGCTTTGTTCACTATATTTTAATTTCAGATCCTTTATTAATCGTTGGGTAACGATCCCCTTTACGATCACATCCCATATAAAGTAGGGAACCAGGGCAATAACAATACTTAATATTAATAATTCAGCCATAAACTTCATTGTCGTTGTTGGAGCAAAGTAAATCCAAAATAAGGTAGGTAACATTATTATAATAGTAGATAGATAAGCAAAAACTGTACCAAGATATGGTATTTGTATTCTTTGTTTTACGCTAATATCACCATCTATTTCACGTCGTTTCCATTGATTAAATTTATTATGCCTTAAGGTAACCTCGTTAATTTCTACTAAATAATGAATCTGATCTGTAATAGAGGGATTATTAACCATTATGAATTTGTTTCTTTTATATATTCGAATTGATTCTATTATTAAAAACAGTAGTACTCCAAGGATGATAGGAATAATAATATAATTATCCCCAAGTCTTTGTATAGGTGTTAATTTTACTGGATCATTACTCAATATATGATTGAAATAGGTTACTATCATGATAACTGTTAAAAGGCTTGGTAAAACACCTACTTTTCTTTCAGCTATCTGCTTTTCATCAAGTTTTCTCCATATAAGTTTTTTACTAAATATATGATATTCAGCGACTAACCCAGTGCCACTTAAATCCCCAAGTCCATCATCAGGTAAAAATAGAATTTTAGATAACGGGAGACACAGCATAAAACATACCTCCTTTCTATATTCATTATTACCAACACCAGGACCACCCTTTTTCTGGCTTTAAACCCTTATCTAATTGATCATTAATAGCACTACCTATCCATCCTGCAACTAATCCTCCTGCGATTGCTCCAACTAGGAACGCAGATCCAATACCGATAAATGGTGTTAATATAGCTATCCCTGCAGATGCCCCTACATAGCCACCTACAGAAGAAAGTGATAAATCAATTCCGCTTCTACGCCCTGTAATTAGGAAGGATTGTTCATGACTATAACCTTTCGCCTCCAATTCAGAAAAGCTTGTTATCGCACTAATAGCAGTTCCTACCCAACCCGATACTTTGGCCATTTTACTTATCGACTTCACAAATGGATTAATATTTGATATATATGATTTAGCTTCTTTAAAAGAGGTAGGTACTTTACTCATTATTGTGCCAATAAAACTATCTGCACTTTTGAAAAGGTGCTTACTACCTATTTTAATATTCCCCAGATTAGCGTATTTTATAAGGCTACCTAAATGCTCTCCCTCTTTTCTAATTGCTTTACCAATAGCTCCATTTTTAACAAATTTAATCATTCTATTTCCTTCTTTTACCCATCCTTTATATATAGAAAATATACTATGATGCTCTTTCCATTGGGCTTGTTTATAGGCAACCTTTTTATTTCTAAGTGCATTAATGTTACCATATACATCTTTTGGAAAGTCTACATTTCCATCCTTTATAGATACTTTTTTAAGTTGTTTTATTGCCTCTCCAAAGATCTTTAAATTTTGATTGGTGTCCTTGAATAAAGGATGGGTATTTGCTTCAAAGGTATCCAATGCTTGTAGCTTCTCATCAATTCTTTTAATACTCACATTTGTTAACTGAATTACTTC
>CAKVJS010000190.1 GCA_934754755.1 uncultured Erysipelotrichales bacterium | reverse complement strand
CGGTTTCCTATGTATGTGTGATGGAAAAAAAGGATTGTTTATATTTACAAAAGAAATATCCAGATATAGTCTTTGTATATGGGACAAGTGGGTTAGAAACAATTGCAACATTAACGGAAGTTGATATTGTATTAAATGCAATCGTCGGTTTTGCGGGGCTGCAGCCTACAATTAGTGCTATCAAGGCAAGAAAAAATATTGCTATCGCAAATAAAGAGACATTGGTAGTAGCAGGCCATATTATTACTTCTTTGGCTAAGAAATATAATGTTAGTTTGCTTCCTGTCGATAGCGAGCACTCAGCTATTTTCCAAGCTTTACAAGGGGAAAATAAGAAAAATATAAAACGACTTTTACTAACCGCTAGTGGAGGAAGCTTCCGTAATAAAACAAGAGAAGAATTAGTAGGTGTAAGTGTCACCGAAGCTTTGAAACATCCGAATTGGTCAATGGGCGCTAAAATTACTATCGACAGTGCTACTATGTTTAATAAGGGATTAGAAATTATTGAAGCAAAATGGTTGTTCGATGTTTCTTATGAACAAATCGAAGTTGTTTTACATCCAGAAAGTATTGTTCATTCTATGGTTGAATTTAACGATTCCTCTATTATTGCCCAGCTGGGAAATCCCGATATGCGCTTGCCAATTCAATATGCCTTCACCTATCCGGAACGCATTCCTGCCTTGCATATGGAGAGATTAGATATCACGAAAGTTGGTTCTTTACACTTTTCTACTCCTGATACAGAACGTTTTCCAGCCTTAGATTTAGCGTTTCAAGCTGGTAAACTCGGAGGAAGTATGCCCTGTGTTTTAAATGGTGCCAATGAATGTGCCAATCAATTGTTTCTTACTGGTAAAATAGAATTTCTTCAAATTGAAGAACTTGTTAAAAAAGCAATGCAAGCTCATTCTGTTGTTGCTAATCCTACTTGGGAACAGTTAGTAACTATTGATACTTGGGCTAGAAACTATATATTAGAACAGATAGGAGAAAAATATGCAGACAATAATTAGTATCATCGTATTCATTGTAGTTCTGAGCGTTATTATTGTAATTCATGAATTGGGACATTTTGTCGCTGCTAAGTCCTTTGGGGTATATTGTTCTGAATTCTCTCTCGGTATGGGGCCTAAAATTTTTGGTAAAAAGATGGGAGAAACAGAATATCAGATTCGTTTACTGCCGATCGGTGGTTATGTGGCTATGGCTGGTGAAGTAGATCAAGATGAAAAAGGTAATATGGCTGATGTACCCTATGAAAGAACTTTAAAAGGTATTAAAACTTGGAAAAAATGTATTGTTATGTTAGCTGGTATATTTATGAACTTTGTATTAGCGATTGTTTTATTAGTTGGGGTTTTTTCTGTACAAAAGGTAGGAACCAATACTTCCATAATAGGAAAGGTTGTTGAAAACCACCCAGCTGAGCAAGCAGGGTTACAGGCTGGCGATAAAATCGAAAGTTTCTATGTAAATAATAAGAAATATACAGTAGATTCTTACCAAGATATTCAAAATACTTTACAAACGATTAGTCAAGATAAAAGAAATGAAACCGTAGATATTATGGTTACTTTTAGCCGTAATAATAAACCAATGAAAACAAATGTGCATGCAAAGTACAATTTAGATACACAGTTATATACTATGGGGATTATGGAAGAAACACGTGGGTTACATTTTGGAGAGGCCATTCAATATAGTATTAATTATTTTACAACGATGGCAGGATTAATATTTGTAACCCTTGCAAAAATATTATCTGAATCTTCCAAAACGTTACGACAACTTTCTGGGCCTATTGGAGTATTCCAAGTAACTTCTCAAATTACCCAAACCGGTAATATTGCAAATATTCTCTTACTAACAGCTGGTCTATCGATAAACCTTGGTATATTTAACTTATTACCAATCCCTGGTCTAGATGGAAGTCAAGTTTTATTTGCTTTAATTGAAAGGGCAATTGGAAAGGATATCCCAGTCAAAATAAAATATGTAATCCAACTTGCTGGATTAGCTTTGGTGTTTGGTTTAATGATCTTTGTTACGATAAATGATGTAACCAAACTATTTCATTAAATATAATGATAACTCCTAATTTGGAGTTTTTATTTTCTTAAGTGTATATAAATATACATTGTTAAAATCATATACTATAATCTTTATATAGGAATAGGAAAGAATATATGGAAAGCATTTTGTTTAAGGGTTTGTCTAAGAAAGAATATGAAACAGTTTTACAAGTTTCACAAGTAACGGAGCGGGATTATAATAAGGGATCCTATCTTTTTGAAAGACTGGATGCTCCCGAATATATGTATATACTACTATATGGTGGTGTTCAGCTAGAAAAAATTGATCATAATGGTAAAATCATTATTATGGATATCTTTAAAAAGCCAGGTACTATTTTTGGTGAAGTATACTTATATTTAAATGATAAACTATATGATTATTCTTGTGTAGCCGTAGAAGATACCAAGGTACTATGCTTTTCCAAATCATTTTTTAGTACAGGCAGTATTGACAAAGAAATACAAAATAAGATACTGCATAATATGTTGG
>CAKVJS010000189.1 GCA_934754755.1 uncultured Erysipelotrichales bacterium | reverse complement strand
TCCTCTGCCTTTGTTTCTTGCATTTGGTGAATGCGTACGGGTCGCATTGGTTTGGGTTCCGGTTCTTTGGTATCCACTACCGGCAGCGGATTTGTTTTACTTTCCTTTTTATCGTTGAAATGGGTATCTGTGAAGAATTTTGGTTTCTTATGGATTAAATAAGAAGTAATATTGGTAATAGGACTTGGTTTATCTTTTGGCCCTTTTTTTTGTTTGCGATACTTACGATATTGCACATATAGTTTTCCAAAAACAAGAGAAAAGCCAATGATAAATATAAAAATAGAACAAATAATCGTTCCCATATAGTCAAATAATCCACTTAAAGTAGCATATAGAATGGCTCCAATAAAGCCTCCCCTAGGCAAAGGGGGGCTTTGCATATATTGCGTAATCACCTTATTTCCGGTTATATGGATATCTGTTGGAACTGCCATCCAAATTAAGACAGCCGCCGATAATAGATACACCCCTACCGCTTTAGGACCATTATAGGAAAGGGTTTTGGCTTGCCAGATACTATACAATGCAATACCGATCAGAATCGCATAAAAAATACCAACAAAATTACCAAAGCAAAAAACAGCGGCTCGATGTAGTTGTTGTCCAATAATCCCTAGTTGTAAAGCAGCTACGATAATAATAAATAGACTAATACCAGCGATAATGCGTAATTGTAAGGCTTCGCTTATCTGATCTTTTTTCGATTTTTTTGTTCGTTTGCTTTTGGCCATCTGTTTCACCTCTTATTGTCCCATTATAGCATAGCTTACGTATATCGTATATAAAAAAAGGCAACGTTACGTTACCTTAAACTTCTATGATAACAGGTAGTATCACTGGTCTTTTACCTGTTTCTTTGGAGACATACTTGCTTACTTTATCTTTAATCGTTTGGCGCAATTCTTGAATATCTAAGTAGTGATCTTGTTTGACCTGCTCGATGCTTGTTTCGGTAATGGTAGTAATTTGTTTAATGATATGTTCCGAATCACGGAGATAAATAAATCCTCGTGTTTGAATATCTGTAGTGGCAACAATTTCCTTTGTTTTACCATCGATCGTCATACCAATAATAATGACACCATCATTGGATAATTGAATTCGATCATCTATTACCTTCGCACCAACATCACCAACGCCAATACCGTCGATCATGACATCATCTATCGTAAAGGTATCACGGCTTGGTGATAACTTACCATCGATAAAGGTAATTCTTTCTCCATTATCTAGGATACATAAATGTTTCTCTGGAATACCCATATCTCTAGCAATCGCAATGTTAGCGATAAAGTGTTGGTATTCCCCTTTGATAGGAATATAGTACGTAGGATTAAATATTTGAATAATAACTTTTAAATCTTCTTGGGAAGCATGCATGGAAAACAATTCTTTATCCTTTAAAATATGTACTTTGGATTCTGTTTTGTATAATTCATTTTGTGCTTTATTCGCTATTTTTTCCGTACCGGGTAGTACTGGTGAGGCCATAATAATCGTATCGTCTTTATCTAATTTTAAATAGTCATCTCCCCCATCGATAATATCACATATATCATGATAAATACGACGTGGCGTACCACTTAGAAAGACTACTAAGTTATTCTTCATCTTTGGATTTTTAAGGTCTTCTTTGCTTGCTAAATATTGTTTTGGTATTTGAATAACGGAGTTTCTAGATTGTTGATCAATACGGATTACACTGTTTGTATTATCGTACTTCTCTCTTCCATAAAACACAATACGACGATTGTATTTCTTAGTTAAGTCAATAATTTCTTTCGTACGGAAGATATTTTGTGCATAACTAGTAATAATAATTCTCCCATCACTATCTTCAAATATAGGTTCTATTTTTTCTGTTAACTTATGTTTTGGTGAGGTATATCCTGTATTTTTAGCGTAGCATGATTCGGTAAGTAACGCTAATACACCCTTTTTACCAATTTCCATCATCTTTTGAATATCGCAACGGAATCCTTCCGGTGCACCGAAGTCAATAATAAATTCGCCAGTGTATACAATATACCCTTCTCGCGTCCACAATGCGACTCCAACACTTCCAGGAATCGAATGTGTCACTGGGAAAAATTCAATCGGTATTCCCGCTATTTCAATGGAACCATTTCTTTTTATACGATGGATTGTATATGATAAACGACTACGGTTATATTCTTTATGACGATTTAACATTTCTTCTAATAGATCAGCTGTTAAGGCCGGTGCATAGACAGGAACATTAATTTCTTCTAATAAATAAGGGAGAGCCGCCATAACGTCATCGTGACCATGGCTTATAATAATGGCTTTAATCTTCTTTCTATTTTCCTTTAAATAAGTAAAACTAGGGATAATAATATCGATACCTAATTTATCTACTTCTGGAAAACGGAACCCTGCATCGAGAATAAATATTTTATTATTAATTTCAATACAGTACATACTTTTACCCATTTCGGCTTGCCCGCCTAAGGGTAAAATTTTAATACTATCTTTCTTCATTTTTTCACCTCATTATGATTTGTTTTTGATTCGATTTGAAAAACACAGTAAGTATATGATAGCACAACT
>CAKVJS010000188.1 GCA_934754755.1 uncultured Erysipelotrichales bacterium | reverse complement strand
AATCATCGACCCCTATTTAACTATTTTAAATAGTTTACCGAAGGTTGCGCTAGGACCTATTTTAGTCATATGGATGGGTGCCAATCAAAAATCCATTATCGCTATGGCTTTATTTATATCGGTTATTATCACAATTATGCAGGTACACAATGGCTTTGATCAAACCGATCCCGATAAAATTAAACTCATGCATTCTTTAGGCGCATCGAAGAGACAAATATTCATGAAGGTAGTGTTTCCCGAAAGCATTCCTACCTTTATCAGTTCTTTAAAAATTAATATTAGTATGTCACTAATCGGTGTAATAACGGGTGAATTTCTAGTTTCTAAAGCAGGACTTGGATATCTTATTATGTATGGTTCCCAAGTATTTAATTTGGATTTAGTGATGAGTGGAATCTTTTTACTATGCTTGGTTGCCACCATTTTATACTATGCGATTTACTTTTTCGAACGGATGCTAGTAAAGTATTAAAACGAAGGAATTTTATGCATCCCTTCGTTTTTTTTCTTTCTTTGTACTAGTATCTCCAATCGGTTGTTGGTAGAAATGACCAAAAAATGTCTCGGTTGGTAAAACATTAATAATAAGATTTGTATCTACTTGTTTTATTACGGAAACAATATCCAATACTTCATATGCGGAGACAACGGTATGCAATAGGCTCATTGGTTGCTTACTATAACCACCATACCCTTCTACAACCGATATACCGTGATGAAATTGTGCAATATAAACATCTACCACTTCTTTCGCTTTTTTCGTAGTAATCTGTAAAGTAACCCGTTTATAACGATTATAAAATTCAGAGATTGTCCTTGTTGATAAGAACTGAAATACGATTGAATATCCCGCATATCGCCAACCAAATAAATAGCCAAATATACAAAGTATTACAGTATTAAAGATGAATACATACTCCCAGATGGATTTTCCCATTTTATTGGAGATATATAAGGCAATAAAATCGGTTCCGGCTGTAGAAGCATTTCCCCGTAAGGCAATAACCGTAGAGATTCCATATAAGAACCCACCAAAACATACATTTAATACTAAGTCATTAAAAATGGGAGTAAAAGAACAGACTTGTAATAAAAAACTTGTCAGGGTTACTTGTAGTACGGAAAATAAGACAAAACGTCGACCAATTTGTTTGTAACACATAATCACAACTGGTAAATTTAAAAGTACTAAACCTAGCGAAACAGGAAAAGATAAACCAAACAGATGCGCTATTTTTTCAAGTAAAATCGCTAGTCCCGTAAAACCACTCGATAGTAAATTCGCTGGTTGTACAAAAGCTTGTAAGATAAAACACTGGAGCACAGCTGAGGCAATTACACTAGCACCAGTTACGATATAAGGAAACCATTTTTTTGTTTTCATAACCATCCACCACTCTTTATTTCTATTAGTAATGTTTCTATTTTAGCATGTAATACAATCCCGTCAAGAGTTAATTCTTCTATTCTATATTCTTCCCATCTTTTCCAATATATGCATAGGCACCATTATAATCCTAGTGCATTAAAAAAACGGACTTTCATCCGTTCTATGAACCTAATTTATCTTGTACTGCCTTGGGAATATCCTTCCATGATATTTCTTCATAAGAAGTAACTTCCTTATCTTTTACATATAATTGTATGTACGAATCTTGTTTTAGCTGTTTATCAGTCGTAAAAGTTAATGTCTCTTTTGATTTTGACGTATGGGCTGGTAAGGAATATTCATATCGGTTATATTTTGGGTCTTCATTGTCCGCTAATAATTTTCCTTCCCCCACTATTTTTGTATAATAACTATCCGTATTAATCCGGTTAAAATTTACTTGTCGTAAACCAAAATAAATAGCAACAATAACAACTAATGCAATGATTAATTTAGATATATTTTTCATCTTTATTCTCCTTATCCATAGGTACAGTATGCACAGGTGTACCTGTTATTTCAATGATTATCGCGCATTACAGCTTCTTTATCAGTAGAATCATGGCGAAAATAATACAATCCATAAGATATAATTAATAAAATGAGGATAATCCAGATAAATTGTAACCAATCTTGGAAGTACCAACTATGTTTCCTTGAACCTATACCAATATGCAGTAAATAAATAAATAAAGGATGCAATATATACATATACACTGATGTCTGCTTCATCATTTCATTACGTGATCCTCGGAATTGTAATACCCAGGTTACAAACAAGTAAATAGTAACAGGTAAAAATATATACATATTATCATCCTTCAAGACTGGTCTAAGATGAATATAGACGGACTCTATAGTAAGTAAAAAAAGAGAGACTCCAAAGGTAGTCTTATTATATTTAATTTGTCTATTTACCCTCGTAATTAGATAGCCAATATATATGAAAACGGGGGCTAAAAAGACACCATTTCGGGTTGACTTAAAACAGATAAAAATCAATTTATATAGCTTACAAATAAAAGGTAAATGAGCAAAATAGGGGTAATATGAATCGCCGCCTAGACCGATAGCATACAACAATATGCATATTACAATTCCCCATCTCACACTAAGACGAGTTACGATAACATAACATATACATATACCTATGATGG
>CAKVJS010000187.1 GCA_934754755.1 uncultured Erysipelotrichales bacterium | reverse complement strand
ACTATAGGGTCACCAGCTATAAAACTATAAGGATCAGCAGGCTTAACAATTTTATCAGGCTGAGATACATTTTCTATAACATAGCCTGCATTTTCATAATGTGTAATTTTCCATAGTGATTCTGGCGAAATTTTATTATTAATCCCACTGTATACTAAGTAATCCCCACCAGGAGTAAGCGTTAAAAAGTTTTTTCCTGTAACGGAAGTTCGAATAAAGTATGCATCTTCACTAGCTACATAATCTAACCAAACTGTTTGTGACCAGGTAGTACTATTTGCTTGAGCAAACGTATTATACTTTCCATTCACTTCTCCCTTCATTGCTTCTATCGATAAATTATTATATATATAATTTTGAATACGATAATGACCTTCGGTTATGTAGTCCTTATCATTTGCTGCAAATACTGTAGATGAATAAATCCCATACATGTTATAACTGATAAAACAAAAACAATTATTCTTTTCATATATATCCCTCTTTCTATGAAAACTATTAATATATTAATTAAGTAAGACTACAACCGGTTGATATTTAGAGATCTCTGTTTACTTATTATAAGTAATTAATGGAAAAAGACAATATATTACTTTATATTTTAAATATAATTATGTGATATACTTGTTATTGTTATAGGACTATGTTATATATATATACACTTAAAATTTAATTATGTAAAAGCTCTGGGTATTAAGGATATCAGATATGGATCTATTTTAATTAAGATTGATTTAATATAAGCATCGTAGATCCTGTCTGTGTACCTTATTTCCTTGCTAATAGCTTATTTATTATTCAACTCGTTCTATACTATACATCATACTAAACTGGTTCAATCTCATGACTGAATTATAATCATTAGAGAACCAGAAGCAATTGTCATTAAATACATGTTAGTATCATTTATTAGAATTTATCAGATATGTACATAAATGAAAAACTCAAAACTTTGTTTTATTATCTAGAATATATTTCCGAACTTCACTAATAAAATGAAGTGATCCTGTAACAATGATAGTCTCATATTTTTGATAGACTACTGTTATAACTTCCCTATAGCTAGGTTCCTTTGATGCATTTCGATCATCACTGAAGCTTACACAAAAGACAGAATAATTGTGTAAATGAGAAAGCATTGTATCTTTATCCTTATCTGATAAAGCAGAAAATAGGATACAGAAACTTTTAAATTTATGCATTTCTATGGTTTTAACTAATGCTCGAATGCCATCTTCGTTGTGTGCACCTTCTAAATATATATGACCTATTTTTTCAAACCTTCCGGGGTAATTAAATTGGTGAATTGCTTGATTGGTTAGATCAAATTTTAACGGAATACATGCTCCGGCAACTACAGCAGCTAGATGGGCATTATACACATAATAACTAGCTGCATTATTTTCTAATGTATATATATTGCCTTGATAACAAAATTGATATCCTTCTTGTGTTTCTACTACTTCCATTACAGTCTGTTTTTGTTGACAGATATCTTTAAATATTTGTAATAGTTGGTGGTTGTTTTCACCTGTAAAAAATTGTTGATTTTCCTTTATAATACCTGCTTTATGTTTTGCGATCTCTGTTAGGCTATTACCCAACATATATTGATGATCATAGCCTATATTCGTAACCACGCTATAATCACTTATAATAACATTTGTTTTATCTTCTTTTCCGCCAATACCCACTTCAATAATACAAAAGTCAGGAGCTTGTTCATAAAAATAACGGAGCATTATAATGACATCTATTTCAAACATAGATATATTTTCTTTTTCAATCATAGGTAATAAATCATTAATATAATATAATAACTTCTCCTCACTGATCGGTATTCCATTTATACAAATGCGATCATTATGACAAATCATATAAGGTGAGGTAAATGTTCCTACGCTATATCCATGGTTGACTAGTATATTTTTAAGATATTGTACGGTAGAACCCTTTCCATTTGTTCCAGCTATATGAATCGTACAGGGTAACTTAGTTGGGATTGCATAGGTATCAATTATCTTTTGAAAATCCGCAAAGGAACGTTTTATCCGCTTAGATTCAATAAAATGTATAGCCTCTTTACATGTTTCAAACACCATTTTATTTCTCCTTTATTTATTCGTATTTAAAAAGCGGTATATACCGCTTTGCTTTTTTATATTATTTATTTTGACTAGGAATAATGGTTACCCGTTCTCCATCACCGGTAAATACATAGTGTTCCCGGGCATAACGAGTAGCATAATCCGTATCGTGCAATAGTTGTATTTCTTGTTCTAGGGACGTTTTTTCTTCATTAAGGGTATTTTTTTGTTTTTCTAGTTGTCCTAGTTCCCCTTTTTTTTGATAGGCATTTAATGCAGAAGTGAATAAAGTACAGAGCAATATAACTCCAGCCGACATACAAGCGCATCCTAGGCATACTTTTCTTATTCCTCTAAGATTTCTTCTTCCATCTCTTCGTCTGTGTTTTCTTTCTTTTCCTTTTTCTCTTTCAACCATTGTTTCACCCTCTTTTTAGCAGTTCTAAGTATACCACAGAATCTGCGATAAAAGAAGTAGATCGGGGATAATAATTTTTTTATCTTTCGAATCAATTTCTCAATCCATAACAAACAATAAAAGGCATAGTAATTTTGATACATAATAT
>CAKVJS010000186.1 GCA_934754755.1 uncultured Erysipelotrichales bacterium | reverse complement strand
GTTGATCGATAAGAAAATGAACCGGACGGATTTGAAGGACGCCTCCGGTATCAGCTTCAATGTGCTTGCCAAGATGGGAAAAAACGAATTTGTCTCTATGGAAAGCCTTATGAAGATTTGTGCCACTCTCAATTGTAATGTAGGCGATATTGTAGATTTTTTACCGGAAAGTGAGGGATTGCAGAAATGACACCAGAAATGATGACTGAACTAAAAGGTCGTGTTGCCGAATTGGTTCAAACTTATAGCGATAATTATCCGCAATTCCAACAGGCTACTTATAACGAGACCCAGGTACGTGTTGATTTTGTAAACCATTTTTTCAAACTGCTTGGTTGGGATGTAGATAATGAACGTGGCCTACCACAGCACTTGCGAGAAGTAACCCATGAAGCTACGGTTGTTGTGGAAGAAGATGGTGTACATCGTAGTAAAAAGCCCGACTATTCTTTCAAAGTTGGTACGGAAGTACTATATTTTCTCGAGACAAAGAAACCTGCGGTAAACCTTACTATCGATGCAGCTCCGGCATTCCAGTTGCGCAGATATGGATGGAGCGGAAACTTAAAAGTCTCAGTGTTGACCAATTTCACCGATCTATATATCTATGATTGTTCTGTTCGTCCGAGAAAAGGCGATGACATTGGTGTCGCAATGATTGCTCACTACCACTTCGACGAGTATGTGGAACGTTTTGAGGAAATTTACAACATGCTGTCCAAAGAAGCAGTCTTGACTGGACAGTTTGAGCGTCATTTCGGTAATATTCAAGGGGCTCTTCGTCGTGAACCGTTCGATCAGTATTTCTTGGATCAGATTAGAACCTGGCGAATGATGCTTGGTGAGGATATTCTGTGCAACAATCCAAACGTTGATGCAGAAACACTCAACATTTTCGTCCAGCGAGTGCTTAATAGAACAATTTTCCTTCGCATTTGTGAGGATAGATGTTTCGAGAACTATGAGTCACTGAAAGCTATTACGACATACCAAGATCTAAGAACAATGTTCGCTGCAGCAGACCAGAAATACGATTCAGGCTTATTTGAACTCTTAGAAGAGGATCGTCTTACGGTGTCTGACTCAGTTATTATCGAGATATTTCAAAGCCTGTATTACCCAAATAACTCCTATGAGTTTGGTGTAATTGACCCGTATATTATTGGTCAGATTTACGAACTGTTCTTGGATGAGGCACTTGTAATTCGAGAAGATGGGCATATTGAGACGCAAGAAAAGCCCGAAGTAGTTGACTCCCAGGGTGCAGTCAACACCCCAAAAAACATCACCGATATTATTATCGAAGAAACGCTCCGCCCTTTGTATGAAAATAGAACTCCCGAAGAAGTGGCTCAGTATCGCATTGCAGATATTTGCTGTGGGTCTGGCAACTTCTTGCTGTCGGCGTTTGAATACATCGTAAACTATCATATTGAGTATTATCGAAACCATGATAGAGAAAATGCCGAGCGAAGAGGCGATATTTATCAACTGGCTGGCAGTACAAACTATATACTTTCTTACGAGAGAAAACGCTCCATTTTGAAAAATAATATCTTCGGTGTTGATATTGACCCTCTTGCTGTAGAAGTATCAAAGTTTAGCTTGCTGCTAAAAGCATTGGAAAATTCGTCCTTGGAGGAGGCAGAAGCTTTTCATCAGCGTACCAATCAACGCATCCTTCCTAATTTGGACGAGAATATCAAAAATGGCAATAGCCTTGTGAATATGGCTTATGCTCGTTTTGATCGATCTGTTTATCAGAATGTTTCCTTGATGAACAAATTAAAGATGTTCGATTGGAATGCTGAGTTTGGCAACCGAAAGTTTGATGCAATTATCGGTAATCCGCCCTATATTCGTGTGCAGAATATGGTGCACTATTCCCGAGAAGAGTATGATTTTTATAAGAGCAACCATTCTCCCTATGTAACCGCACAAACTGATACGCTCGATAAGTATTATCTGTTTATTGAAAAAGGACTTACACTGTTAAACGATGGTGGAATGCTGGGTTATATCGTCCCACACAAGTTTATGAATATCAAGTCAGGCGCTAAATTGAGAGAATTGCTTTCTTCCAATTCCAGCGTTAAGAAAATTCTGCATTTCGGAACTCATCAAGTTTTTGAAAACAGAAGCACCTACACCTGCATTTTGGTATTATCTAAGCAAGGCCATGAAGAATTCCAAATTGGCTTTGTTCAGGATTGGAATCGGTTCTTATTCAATCATGATACAGAATGCCTGACCTATCCGGCTGCTTATATCAGTGGTCAGCCGTGGTCGTTTTTGCCTCAAAATATTGTTGCACATTTGGAAGAGATTTCGCAATCTTGTGTTCCCCTTTCCTCTTTGGTTGACATTTTTGTTGGTGTTCAAACAAGTGCTGACCAAATCTATATTATCCACGCTGATCGTGAAGACGATAATTTCATTTACTCACATGATAGGCAGGGACGTGAGTTCCAGATAGAGAAAGGGATTCTGCGTAAGAGCATATATGATACGCAGCTTGTCTGTTACGAGAAAATAAAAGCAAATAGCTACATCATATTTCCGTATAAGTCGGTTAATGGAAGGCCGGTGCTGTATAGTCTGGACGAAATGACAACGGATTTCCCACATGCGTTAGCGTACTTGAACAGCTTCAAGA
>CAKVJS010000185.1 GCA_934754755.1 uncultured Erysipelotrichales bacterium | reverse complement strand
CTACAAAAGTTCTGGAAAACTGGTGTCATGTTGCACCATTTCGACAAGAAGTCGCCGTTATTCCTCGCCGTTGATTCCTCGAAGGAAGCAGGTGTTGGTGCGGTGGCATTCCACGCTTCCAGTCAATGGCTGGAATCCTGCGGTTGGAAGGCAGATGATCCCGAGGCAATGAGAAGCCTCGATCTCAAGGTATTTTCAGTCCCTCCCCCAGCGGAAGACGTTTTACCAATATGCTTCCTCTCTCGAGAATTCAAAGACGCAGAACTCAATTATTGGGTAACAGAGATGGAAGTTACAGGAATTAAATGGGCCATGAAGAAGATTAAGCATTTAATCGATGGCGCTCCTTGCTGCATCGTGTATACAGATCACACAGCAGCCAAACAGATTGTCGAACGCAGCCCTTCGATAACGGCTAACGGCGGTCACGCCCTCAAAATGGTGGCTGATGCCATTTATATCTGCGGTTTTCACAATGTGAAGTTATTCCATGTGCCGGGTAAGCATCATGTTATTCCTGACGCTCTCAGCAGGCTACCCCGCAGAATACAGATGACCCGCGATAGAAGCTGGCACGACGATACGTTAGACGACGTCGCTCTGCCCGATTTCATGCGATCCGAACCCTATAATCTGGTCGTGAAACAAGTTCCAGGACGAGCTTTCCTTCTCGCTCTACGATCCGAAACAGCGAAAGTCGTAACCTGTGCACAACGTGCCAAAAAAGCAGCTGAAGCTCAGGCTCGCGCCGACGCTGAGGCTGACTCCGATTCTTCAGATGAGGATGACGATGATTCCTCCCCTCCTGCGGCCGAACCGTCGCAAGGACAGGCTCAGGAATCTTCTCCCTGGCACCCGCCCTTAGCGCTGCCATCCCCCCGGCTCCCTGATGACTTGTCCCTCCCTGCACCGCCCAGTGCTGCACAGGAACGCACGTCACAGACAGAAGACGTCCTCCAGATGTCTTCCGAGATTTACGCTAAGATCAGAGAAGGGTACAAATCCGATAAACGGTACTCTAAAATCATTCAGGAAGTACGGGATAACAACAATGCCCATCCGGATGAGAATACCAGGCCACGCTTGCCCTTTACTATAGATAATTATGGATTATTATGGCACCACATAGGTACTAAGAAGTTATGTATTCCGCATTCTTTGCATACTTTGTTCTTTGAGGAAGCACACACCCGTGCCCACTTAGGTTTTGAACGGTCACTGGAAAGACTGGCACCATACGCATTGTACAGAGGCGCACGGCGCTTAAAGGAATATATCAAACACTGTCCCACTTGCTTGGCTTACCGCACACGTAGGCACTTACCATATGGTGAAATGCAACCCATAATGGAACCCTTTATCCCGTTCTACACGGTAACGATCGATATCGTCACTGGTTTACCCAAGGGCCAGTATGACGCATTCCTCTCCATCACTGATAAGGCAACTAAAAGAATGTCTTATGTTCCCGGCCAGAGTACTTTCTCGGCGCGGGACTGGGGCGATGCTCTGGACGAGCGACTCGCCATCGGTGATTGGGGATACCCACGCAAGGTAATAGCCGATAGAGATCCACGATGGACTGGAGCTCTTTGGAAAAGGATTTGGGAAAATAGAGGAACAAAGTTAGCCTTTACAACCGCCTATAATCCACGTTCGGATGGTCAATCCGAGGTTACAAACCAGATCGCCGAGATTGCATTACGGAATTATCTAACTTGTATGAAGTTCCCGACGCAATGGCACTTGGCCTTACCGTATCTACAATCGGTAATGAACAGTTCAGTTAACCGGGCTACTGGCTCTACTCCACATAGACTTATGTACGGAATTAATCTTCCCGGCGCGCTCGAACCCTTAACGGACAGAGTGCGCGAAGCTTTAGGACATGCTGGCGAAAGATATGATGCTAGCCAGGCTGTCGCAGACGCTATTATGAGCATGCGACGCCATTTCAATAAGAAACACATGCCTCTTAACCTTAAGAAAGGGGATAAAGTGTTACTAAAACTTGGCGAAGGCTATAAAACGCCGTTCACTGCGCGCTACCCAAAAATAGGGGAGCGTTACGCCGGACCTTTAGAAATTGTTGAAAAGGTCGGGAATTTAGCCTACAGGGTTAAATTACCGGACTGGTTGAAGCACGCGCACGACGTTATCAGCGTTAACCATTTGGAAGCGATGCCGGGTGAGGATCCATTCGGTCGTAAACCTAAACAGCCAGGACCAGTCTCTGAGCAGACCGATGTAAACGCTGCCGGTCATTATGGCGAAGTCTACGAAGTGGACTACATACGTAATCACCGCTGGACCAAACGCGGTGGCCGCTGGCGAAAAGAATACCAGATAGTCTGGAAAGATTGGGGCGTCCACGATGATCTATCGTGGTATCCCGAAGCGGATCTGCTCGATGACGCTAGGGAAGCCTTCGAAGAGTACGAAAATTCTCTTTCCCCTGAGGAAAAATTGAACCCCGATGAGAGAAAGCGTCAGGGACGCAAGTCGGCTAAAGGAACAGCAGCAAGTTTGCTGCCCCCAGACGAAGGTGAAGTCTATTTAATCCCCTTCGCGGATGATGCGTGACGCGAGGAATCAACCATCGCGTTTGTTGTTCACCGCTATTAATCATATCCAACCTTACTGTCGCTACATGCGCC
>CAKVJS010000184.1 GCA_934754755.1 uncultured Erysipelotrichales bacterium | reverse complement strand
GTCTAGGAATCGTAGGATCAGAATGAGGAGGCAAGTACACACCTTGAGGGCGATCACGCCGCGGAGTTCCCGTAACGGTGATCTGCGGTGGCGAAGAAGGACGCGGAGTAGTGGAGCGTAGATCTTCCATGTCTTCAAATTCTGATGGGGGTTCTGGTGTTTCGATAAGAGGAGTTAACGAGCTACTCCTTCTCCATACCGTAGAAGGTACATTTAAAGGAGATGTAGGCTCGTAGTGAAAACTCTGACGAGGAAACACTGGAACGTTCGGCGTTTGTGCGTCCCATGCCATACTCTCGAAACCCGAAGGTACGTCTGGAGTACGAGAAAATTCGCTCAAAAGGCTCGTTTCACTTGGGAACGCGTTTGACGGTGGCACGGAACCACGTTCGCTGTCTTCAGCCATCGGAATTGCTTCATCAAACAGATGATCATCCGTGGTTGCAGATTGGACCTGTGGTGGCTCGCTGGGGATGTCAGTGCGCAGAGGCCTAAGATCCTCGCTTTGCGTGCCAACGCGTCTAGCTCTTCTACGTCTGGAACCTTGCATATTACGGGTAGATGCCGCTGATAACGAGCCTGGGCTCATTGGAGTGGATCTATTTCCGGAGTTAGAAGAGGACGAAGCAGTAGATTCTCTATCTCGTCTACCTAAAGTCTGTGGTAAATGCGGAACAGTGATTCTACGTCCATCACCACCCATAGGCGGTGTGTGTTGCTCCGTGTATGGTGGCATATCACTCAACCAGGTTGGACCAAGAGGTGGTGGCCAATCACGGTCGAGGTTACCGATGAGCCTGCGACACCTATCATTTAGCTCGGTTTGCACATGCGCATCCGGCGCAGACAGGGACAGATGGAACTCGGTGATGTGCTGGTTCAACACACCAGGATCACGCTCATTCCAAAGTGCAGGGAAACTCACTCGATTCTCTCTGCTCACCGAACGAAAGCCCGGTGCCGCTACTGGCACTGCCAGGTTGCGTCGCAGGATAATCTCTAGAGTCGCTAAAGTGTATGGCGCAAAGCGAGCCCAGTGTACTCCACCGGTTTCGACATATGCAGCCAATTGTCTGGCGCCCTCAAGCCTACTCGGCGAGGGGCTATGCCAGGGTCGATCGTCAGACGGCGGCGAGTCCTCACTCATGCACTAGTCGTCGATAATTGAGATCTGTAAAATTGCGGTGCTGATTTTTAGGTCGCGAGTATATTAACGTAGTTCGTAGTTTTGGTGCTGTTATCCTGAGAGACAGAGGGGTCAATGGTCAATTTATGCTTGAGAAAGAACCCGTGCATTCAGTCAGCAACCGTAACTACCCGTAACTCCCATTGACAAGTCACGGATGACGTTTAGAGGCCGTCACGAGCCTTGTGTGCCCCGCTCTGTGTGTCGAAGGCCGGGCAAACCATCCAAAGCCCTCGCAGAGCAGGTTTGGGCGTAGCTTCGTTCCAATAAGGCCGGGCAAACCATCCAAAAAGCGATATTGGTGAGTGAGTAACGAAGCCTCGAAGGCCTTATCATTTCGATTTGGCGATCGGGTACTCGAGGAAAAGGCGCCGGGTAAACCGTCCAAAAGCGTCGATTCCGCGGGTCTTCTCGCTCACTAGCACCCCGGGTAAGCCGTCCAAAGGGAGTAGTGAACAAGGCATCGCAGGAGATTGCGGCTCTGCTTAATAAAACAGGGATTAGTAGTACAGATAGATCTCGATACTCACGCAACAGTATAACCGGGAGTGTCCGATTGCAGAAGGGAAAGCCATCCAACTGCCTTGCGGTAGCATCGATGATATTCAGCGAGCGTGACGAGTGTCGAGCTCTACGCACGTCGACGTGCTGAGCGTGCGCTCCGAGAGGCAAACTGATGAGGGAAAGCCATCCAAACCAGTTGGATCTCGGTAGAGGTCTAGCTTTAGCCACGACTGCGGCACATATTCGGTCAAGCACCAGTTCTCAGCCGGTTTGAGAAAGACTATCACCAAAAGAAGAAGCGTTAGCAGCACCTACCGCTTAGTCCGGGATCTCACTCGAACACTAACTGAGCTATCTGGCTTCCGTGTACCGTTGATCACTGCCTATAAAGGAATCAAAGAACAGATTAGTGTAGATTGAATTCCTCAATGGGGGCACCATAAAATGCTAGCGTCCTGGGCAAACAGAACGCTACAACTCCCGTCCTCTAATATCTAAGTATCTCCACAGTAGTAGCCCAAAAACCTACACAAAGATATCTAGGAGTGTATACTAGCTGGTAAGCATCGAGACTTACCTGAGGCCATAGTGGTACGCCAAAAGGCCTGTATGCGTAAAACAATAAAGCAAAAAGGGGGGTTTTATCCTTAGTTGGAGACTTGTATTTTTTAGAACTATCTAGGGTGTGAACAACTCGGTCTTATCTTCCCTTTCACATGACCTGCACGTGGTTCAACTTGAGCATTGAACTCGTTGCCCAAATGTTGGCTTATTCAGCTAACATATGGTGGTTACGGAAGAGGGTCGATCAAGTCTCTTAAGGAGACTTCTTCGAGTGTCCACCTACGGTGAGTACTCAGCATTTGCTTCACGTGATCGGGAACCGAAACCTCCGCTCCAAAGAGGAAAAAAAGGAAAAACCGATCACGAGTACCACCAGAAAAAATAAAAACGAGCGGATCTAGGT
>CAKVJS010000183.1 GCA_934754755.1 uncultured Erysipelotrichales bacterium | reverse complement strand
TTTTTATCTAGGAACCAAGAATAAGCAATTTCAAAGTGGATTGCATACCGATACCTTTAATTTTAGGGAGTCTGTTTTGCTTTCAGCAATCGATGCGTATCATCATATCTTACAAAACATTAGGCTATGAAAAAAGTGAATGTCGGGTTCCTTATTTTTATCCTTCTAATTATTATATTTATTCATATAGTAATATATGGGGTGGTAGGATGATTATTATTGAAAAGGATATGATTAGCGTTAAATATTATGACCAAATTATACACTTAGATGAATCCAATATTACGATTAAAATGTTAGATACAATCATTGAAATTCAAGGTAAAACATTATATGTATCGTATTTCACAAATATTGAAGTAATTGTTCATGGGAAGTTTCTAAATATACAATTTATATGAAATTAGGTTACGATTTATATACCTTGGAATGCGATGCCATCGTCGAAGTGTTGAAGTCCTTTAAAGAACGAAAAATAACCGTATATCGTTTAAAAAAAATAGATACAACAGTATATTCATTTTACGTACCCATTTATCAACGTCGTATGTTACAAGGCTTTCCGGTTACACTAGTAAAAAGTATCGGTGTTATTCATTATTTCTTACTGTTAGGTAAAAATATATTGACGATAATAGGTTGCCTGAGTTTTTTTGCAACTATTTTAATCAGTCATCAATTTATTTGGGATGTACGCGTGGATGGAAATAATCCAGAAACCAATCAGAAGATTCATCAAATTTTAGAAGATCTACATATAGATGTAGGCAATCGATTACAAAGCTATACAAAATTGAATGAAATTTATGATACGATCAAGGATACCTTTAAAAAGGATATTGACTATTTAAATATATATCAGTCCGGTAGTGTTTTAATGATTGAATATACGAATACAAAGAGTGCTAAAGAAAAGGAATTTAGTTTTCAAAATTTATATGCAAGTAAAGATAGCATCATTCATAAAATTGATGTGAGCAGTGGGGATATCCAGGTGAAGGAACATCAGTTTGTTAGGGCTGGGCAGTTGCTTGTCGCCAATGTCATTACTTCTACGCAAGGAGAGACAAAAACTATACCCGTAGAAGGGAAAATTTATGGCTATACGTATCAAACAATGGAAGCAAGTATTCCGGTAGAAGAATTGGATGAAGGAGAAGGATTTAGCTATTTATTATTTTCGATTCGTAAACAAATACCTAAGATTGATAAAATTGACAGTGAAACCGTATTAAAGTATGATATAATTAAAAGCAATTTGGTATTAAAAGTCCAATATGTATGGATTGAAGATATAGCCGTAAAAGGAGAACCGAATGAAGCAACAGATTAAATGTGAAGATATGACTTGGCAACAATGGCATACGATTACCGGTTTGCAGGATGAAAATCTAAAAGTGATGGAAGAAGCTCTAAACATTCAAATTATGATGCGAGGCGACACGCTATATTTAGAAGGGGAACAAAGGCAAGTTACCCGTATGCATGATATTTTTATAACGATGATGTCTTTAGTACGAAAGGGAATTATATTATCTACGCAAGATATTGTATATGCTCTGCATAACAATAACAATAGTCAGGCTTTACAAACGTTATATGAGCGTCCTCTCGCAAAGTCAATGGGGGGTATTTCCATTTATCCCAAGACCCAAGGACAAAAACAATATATAGAGGCACTGCAAAATAATGAAGTAGTATTTGGGATTGGTCCAGCGGGTACCGGAAAAACATACTTAGCTGTTGTTTTTGCGGTAGCGGCTTTAAAAAACAAACAAGTTAAGAAAATTATTTTAACAAGGCCAGCTGTGGAAGCAGGTGAGAATCTTGGTTTTTTACCAGGTGATTTAAAAGAAAAAGTAGATCCTTATTTACGCCCGTTATACGATGCCTTGTACGATATGTTAGGGGTCGAACAAACAAAACGAATGTTGGAACGAGGCGTTTTGGAAGTAGCTCCTTTAGCTTACATGCGTGGTAGAACGTTAGAGGATGCCTATGTCTTACTGGATGAGGGACAAAATACAACGGATAGCCAAATGAAAATGTTTTTAACTCGCCTAGGGTTTCGCTCTAAAATGATTATCACAGGTGATATTACCCAAATTGATTTACCAAAGGGGAAACTTTCTGGGCTAACCAAAGCAATACGAATCTTAAATGGGGTTGAAGGTATTTCCTTCGTACATTTATCAGCCCAAGATGTCGTACGTAATCCGGTTGTCCAGCGAATTATTGAAAGTTATGCGAAGGATGATAGTAACTAGAGATACTTTAGTATATTTAAGACTGTCGATAAGTCAATGATGAAATTGTCATTGTTCGATAGTTTTTTCTTTTTACATATTTGCATCATTCTCACTAGAATCTTTTGTTTCCCTTTTCTCTAAAGCATTCCAGTGGATAATAGTAATATCCTATTCTTTTGAATAATAGGCAGAGATTGTCAGATTTTGCTTGGAATATTATGAAATCGGTTATATACTAGTGTTATAATTGGTTTAGGATCTAATAGGTGGGCACTATAAAATAACTATAAAAATATAAAATTTATATATTTTAAGGGTATTCAATTATTTATTAGGTGTTAAGAAAAGCAAGATCACTGGAGGAATATTTCCTTCTCTGATTAAGAAGGGGGAGCTTTAATAATGATGCATATCATACG
>CAKVJS010000182.1 GCA_934754755.1 uncultured Erysipelotrichales bacterium | reverse complement strand
TTATCTTTCCATACCTTTTGTACTTTAATACTTTTTTGTTCTGGTCGGTATGCATTGATAATAGTTATTGTTGGAATGCCATTATCGTTTGATACAACTGGATCCTTCGCTTGGTATCCTTTTGGTACACTAACCTCTTGTACAGTATAAACAACATCTTTTCCGTGATCCTTCTTCGCTAGGTGATCCCATGTGTATGACCATTTTCCGTTTGAAAGTGTTACGGCTTGTCCTTCGGCCTTTCCATTTTTATACAGTTGCATTTGGATACTTGTTGGACGAATTCCATCTTGGTTATTATTGTCATCCCATACTTTTTTCACTTGTACTTTTGTTTCTTCTACTTGATGCGTATTTGTAATGGTATACGTATCGTTTGATAGTACGGGTTCGCTACTTTCATATCCTGGTACTTTTCCTACTTCTTGTACTGTATAAACAATGTCTTTTCCATTTTCTTTCTTCGCTAAGTTAGTCCATGTGTGTGACCATTGTTCCGCTTGTAAAGTTTCGGGTTTCCCTTCTTCTTTACCATTTTTATATAGTTGTACTTGAATACTGTTTGGACGGATTCCATCTTGATTATTGTTATCTAACCAATTTTTTTTAACAGTAAGATTGCGAACTTCTGAAGGTGAATAAATATTACGGATTTTAAAGTCAAATTCACCCTCTTTACTATAAATTACCTTATAGTCAGGTGAAGGAGAAACTTCCTCGACTCGGTAGTCTATATCTTTACCATTCTCTTTACTTGGCAAATTATTCCATGTTTTGCGCCAGGAATTACTATCATTTAAAGCAATTGGCTCTTGAATCTTTTTATTATTGCCAAATAATTGGACTAAAACATGATCAGGACGAACACCGTTAAAGTCATTGTTATCATCCCATTCTTTTCTTACACTAATCGTTTTTAAATCCTGTTTATAGGTATTAATAATCTTCCACCAAACACCTGGTGTACATTCATCCAACATCGTAGAATAATCTTTAAAACCATTGATCTCTTTAATCGTATATCGGATATCTTTACCAAATTGTTTTACTGGTAAATCTTTATATATATATTCCCAATTAGGTGCTTTTAGATCAACAGGAGACCCATACGCTATACCATCTTGATATAACTGAACTGATATCTTGCCTGGCCTCTTTGTGGCATCATCTTGGAACCACTCTTTAGTAACTTTTAATTCTTTTGATCCCTCATAACGATGATTAATTACATTAGTAAATATTGCTGCTGCTTCATCTTTATCATTTAAAGATATATATTTATCATTATCTCTTACATAATCGTTATTATTAATTCCCAGCTCTTCTAGTGTATACCTTATAACACGTTTTCCTTTATAATATATTGGTACTTTTATAGATGTTTTCCAATCATGTTCTTTATCAAGAGTATGAATACTAATTACTGTACCACGTACTCGAACCTGCACTTGAATACTATTGGGACGTTTGCCTTCGTAATCATTATTATCGATCCATTTTTTTGAAATATTGATAGTACCTGTATCTTCTTTCTCTAGGCTATTTGTAATATACATATTAGCACTATCTTTATCATTTACTTCTGTATAATAACCCGCTACTGGATCCTCTTTTATAGTATACTTTATTTTTGTATGTTTCTCCGTATTGTATAAAGGCAATTCCTCAAAAGTATGAACCCATGGAGCTGTCATATCAAGTTCTCTAATCTGGCTATCATCCGCAAAAAGACGCACATGGATGCTTTTAGGTCGTATAGTACCATTATCTAAATTCCACTCTTTAGTAACCTTAGGATGAAAATTACGAATAAGTTTATTTGTTATCTCAAAGGTATTTCCGAATCTTTGAATTGATGATTCGTACCCAGCTGTTTGAGGCACTTCTTTTACCTGATAATTAATAATCTTGCCATTCTTTTCCTTCTCCGGTAACTTATATGATGCCTGCCATTGATTCTGTTTTGTTAATATACTATATAATAAAATGCGATTATTTGCATAAAGTCCTACAGTAACTTCATTAGGTCTTGTATTATATGCGTTATCATCATCCTCCCACTTCTTGATAATCGTTAAATCAATATCATGAATTACATTTGTCGCCTTGTGAGAGTTAGTAATGATAACATTATTTCCATTCTGGCTAATACTTGTTTCATAGCCCTTTATGGGATCCTCTGTAACAGTATACTTAATCATTTTGCCAGAAGCATTCTTTTTAGGAAGATTAGTAAATTCACGATACCACTCTGGATATCCAGCAGTGATATCCATATCTTGGACTTCTTTACCATCAGCGAATAAACGGACATGTACCTTATCTGGGCGCATTAAATCTTGATCATCTTCATCTTCCCAAACTTTTTTAACAGTAACTTTTGTTGTCTCTTTATCAATTAATGTATTGGTAATTTCAAAATGCGTGTCATCTACTTTCTTTATCTTTTGACTATACCCATCATCACCGTAAATCTCTTTTACCGTATAGACAATATCCTTTCCACCCTTACCTTTTTTAGGCAAGTTAGAAACTACGGCATTCCAATTTCCGGACATTATTACTTGTTTAACGTATTGACCATCACCATATAAATCTACTATGATACCTTTTGGTCGAATACCAGCTGTGTCATTGTTGTCATCCCATATCTTTTTTATATTAACTGATACCGTTTCCTTATTTGTTTTATGCGTATTAATA
>CAKVJS010000181.1 GCA_934754755.1 uncultured Erysipelotrichales bacterium | reverse complement strand
ACATTTAATGCATCGATATCATTATACATAATAATTACGTATTTACAAGCTTTTTTTAGTTTTATGTTAATTTTTATATCCAATCCATATTATATAAGCTATTACCATTAGAAAAGACCTCTCTAATAAGAGAGATCTATATCCTTTAACCTAAGTTTTCCATCATAGCTTGGAAAGAATCTTCTTGTAAAGAAGCTCCACCGACTAATGCACCGTCAATATCTGGTTGTTGTAATAACGTTTGTATTCCTTCTGGCTTAACTGACCCACCATATTGAATACGAACCGCTTCACTAACTTCACTATTATGCATTTCAGCAATAATACTGCGAATATAAGCACAAACGTCTTGCGCAATTTCATTGGTTGCTGTTTTACCTGTTCCAATCGCCCAAATAGGTTCATAAGCAATAACAACTTTCTTAATGCAGTTTGGACAAACATCTTGCAGGGCAGCTACTACTTGACGTTTACAGACTGCCTTTGTTTTACCTGCTTCATACTCTTCCAATGTTTCACCCACGCAAATAATTGGATACATATCATTATGTAGTACTTGTTTTACTTTTTGATTGACAGTTTCATCCGTTTCATTAAAGTATTGCCGTCTTTCAGAATGACCTAGGATCACCCATTCCACACCAATTTCCTTTAACATCGGGACACTAACTTCACCTGTATACGCACCACTATCTTTAAAGTAGCAGTTTTGTGCAGCGATGATTAGATTCTTAGCTTTTTCTTTTGCCTTTGGTAATGATAGAAAAGGTGCTGCAATACCCCAATCCGCATTTTGTTTTACTTTATTATCAACCATAGAAACAAAAGCTTCCGTTTCCGCGATGGTTTTATTCATTTTCCAATTTCCTATAATGATTGGTTTTCTCATAGTATACCCTCCTTATTTATCATTAATAGCTGCAATACCTGGTAATACTTTACCTTCCATATACTCTAGGGATGCTCCCCCACCAGTTGAGATATGTGATACCTTATCTGCATATCCTAATTGCATAACCGCAGCAGCACTATCACCACCACCAATAATTGTATTAGCACCTTCTAAAGAAGCTAAGGCTTCACATACAGCCACTGTTCCTTTAGCGAATGGTTCCATTTCAAACACACCCATTGGTCCATTCCAAATGACGGTTTTAGCACCTGCTAATTCTTTCTTAAATAATGCAATTGATTTAGGCCCAATATCGAGTCCCATATATCCATCTGGGATACTTTCTCCTGATTCTTTAATATCACCATCAACAGCGAATTTATCCGAAATAATAGAATCAATTGGTAATATTAATTTACCGTTAGCTTTGTCAATAAATTCCTTCGCAAGTGCAACACGATCTTCTTCTACTAATGAATTTCCAATCGAATGACCCATGGCTTTAGCGAAGGTATAACTCATACCACCACCAACAATTACTTTATCCGCAATCTTTAATAAATTTTCGATGACAGCGATTTTATCAGATACTTTAGCTCCACCTAAAATAGCGACTAAAGGTCTTTCTGGATTACTGACTGCTTTTCCTATGTATGCAATTTCCTTTTCTACTAAAAATCCAACAGCTGATGGTAAGTATGTTGGTATTCCAACCGTAGAAGCGTGAGCACGGTGCACAGACCCGAAGGCATCTTCTACAAATACATCACCTAAAGAAGCCCAATATTTACCTAATTCAGGATCATTTTTACTTTCTCCAGCTTCATAGCGTGTATTTTGAACTAATAAAACTTGACCATCTTTAGCTTCTTTCACCGCATTTTCTAATTCTGGTCCGCGTGTGCAATTCACAAATTGTACATCTCGTCCTAGTAATTTCGCTAATGCTGGAGCGACAACAGCTGCATTATTTTTCTCTTTATCTGCTTCTGTTTTTACTTTCCCTAAGTGAGAAAATAAGACGATTGTTTTAGGTTTTTGTTCTAACACATAGCGTATCGTAGGCAAAGCCGCAACAATCCTATTATCATTTGTTATTTCTCCAGTTTTAGAATCACGTGGTACATTAAAATCAACACGCATTAAAACTGTTTTTCCATTAAATTGAATATCTTTAATTGTTTTTTTATCCATGTTTCATTCCTCCATGGGTGCATTATAACACTCCTATACATGCTTTTCAAATATATTCATCAAGTAAAAGTGCAATAAAAACCATTCATCTTATATAATAAAATCATTTCCATCGGTTATTTTTCACAGTATTACAATTTTATATTTTATTTCCTATATATACTTATATATTTACAATGAAAAGACAGAATTATACGCTCTATTTCTATATATCCTTTATGTAATAATCTGTAAGTGATTAGTAGTTTATTATACCCACTCATAGGCTAAAAAGGGACTATCTTACCCTCTTTCCATTTAGAAAAACCCTATAATTTCCATTTCTTAATAAATAAATCCTTATCCATACCATTAAATCCTATAATCTTTAATGTCAAATACACGAATCTCAAATACATTCATACTATATAAAAGGTGATACTATGAAAAAAACCATCCTTTTAGACCCTTCTTTATTACCCAATGTTATAGAACAACATTATCAATGTATAGATCTTAGAAATCGACTATCCTTTGAAAAAGACCATATTCCTACCTTTACAAATATCCCTATAGAAGAGTTCCAATCCTACAAACCCTATTTAAGTAAGGAGATTCCAATGATTCTTCTATGTTATACAGGACAGCAATCATATGATTTAGCCCTGGATCTACGCAA
>CAKVJS010000180.1 GCA_934754755.1 uncultured Erysipelotrichales bacterium | reverse complement strand
ATACTTATTTTTATTTTCTTTTTTTCTTATATATCGAAAATAATTATCTTTTTTTTATAAGTATTTACTATATGTCGCTGAAATGCTAAAATAAAAGGGATCGGAGGACAGAACATATGGCAATAGATATAGATTTAGCAAAACGATTACGCGCATATCGGAATTTCAAGCATCTAACTCAAAAAGATGTTGCGACATATTTAGATGTACCTCACTCAGCTATCTCAGATATAGAAAATGGAAAACGAGATATAACAGTAGGGGAATTAAAAATTTTTTCTAACTTATATGGGCGTAGTGTGGAAGAAATTATTAGTGGTAAAAAATATGACTACTATAATATCGCCAATATTGCACGTCTATTAACAGAGTTACCAGATGATGATTTAAAAGAGGTAATGTTTATTATTGAATATAAACGTAAACGGAATGAAGAGAAAGTTTCGGTTGGATAATTCAATAAAATAGGGTTTACATTTTATCCATTCCTTGCTACTATAAAGATAAGGAGGAATAGATGGATGGAAAAAAGGATAGTTTGGTTAATCAATACAGATTATATATCCCGTTTGCATATAAAAAACACCATGCGTCTATTTCATCTGCGCGATGATACAACCATTACATATGGCATAATTAAATAAAGCAGTAGATCAGGTAAACATTTTGTTTACCCTTTTATATTATTAAGTAAAAAGAAAAAGGAGATTTATGCAACCATTATCCATTGATGATTATCCAACATTACAACAATATATTAACCATAATGATCAACAAAGTAGTAATACAAATTTTATCGCTCTATTTATGTGGCAAGGAGTAGACTCCATCCAATTTGAATTGCATGACCACTTTTTAATTCTTCTTTATAAAAATATCCGTGACCAGATATTTTTTGCAGCACCATTTTGTCATTTAGAGTATTATCAAGAAGCCATTGATTATATGATTTCCTATGCAAATACCCATCAATTTACTTTTAAAATTTGCATGGCGATCGAATCCATTACGAAGGATATTAAAGCTATTTATCATAAACAATTTGTCTATCAACGAACGCCAGAAAATGATGATTATATATATAGTCGCAAATCATTAGAAACACTATCTGGTAAAAAAATGCAGAAAAAGAGAAATCATTACCGGGCTTTTATAAGGGATTATCCGCAATACCATTACAAAGAAATTGAGACATTAGATATACCTCATATCAAAGACCGTATGATAGATTGGTATAATGATGAGATGGATCCCATTTTGCAACATGAATATGAGGGAATTCTATCATTGCTAAAGAATCGTCAGTATTTATCCCTTATGATGGGATGTATTTATATTAATCATACTGTAGAAGCTATTATTATTGGATCAATGCGTAATGATAACACGTTACAAATACATGTCGAAAAAGCGAATAAAAATATACGTGGGATCTTTATTGCAATAGAAAAGCTATTTTTGGAAAATGCTCCGGCTCATTATTTATACGTAAATCGAGAGGAAGATATGGGTCTTGCCAACTTAAGAAAAGCAAAACAGTCTTTACATCCTATACATATGATTACCAAATATAAAATCACATCGCGGCATATCCAAATACGCATAGCGAAACGAGAAGACAAGGATAGGATAAGGCAACTTTGGTTAGCATGTTTTTCTGATGAAACAATAGAAAGCACAGATTATTATTTTCAGTATTATTATAAAGAACAGTATACCTATGTATTATTACAAGAAACAACCATTGTCTCCGCTTTACAGATTGTTCCCTTTGCATTAGAGGGTAATAAAACAATTTACTTTATTGAGGGAGTTTGTACAGACGAAAATTATCGTAATAATGGATTTATGAAGGAATTACTAGAGCATGTATTACAACAAGAGCCGTTTGCTTCCCACACTCTGTATTTACAAGCCTATACACCTAGCATCTATTATCCTTTTGGCTTTCATGATACGTATTTTCTCCATAAAGTAATAGTTGATCGTACTCACTATGCATCGATGACAAATTGTCACACTAGTACAATTTCACCAGAATTACTCCTACAACTATATAAACAATATTGCGAATCATTTCATGGCTATCGACTTCGTAGCCTAGCATATTACCATAATCTAAAGCGACGTGCAAAGTCTCTCAACGAAAATATCGTAGGCATTTATGAGGGCGAACAATTACTAGGCTATACGCAATATCAAGAGGATACAGATACTATAACAATTACTGAAATCATTTATCTTTCAGCACTATCCTTAGAGACAATGATTTCTTATTTTACAGCAGCAAGCGATAAAAAAATAACTATATATTGTGATACAAAGGCAACTATTTATGGAACCAAAGAGAGGGTCTGTAATATGTTAACAAATAATAAAGAACGAATTAATGATACACTATTTATTAATGAAATATATTAAGTTATAACAATTGGAAAATTTATAAAATGGGTATTTTACGAATTGACATTTATGGTAGTCTGGTATATAGTGTTGATATAGATAAGCCAATTCCAAATGTTTGTCTATACTGATTGATGATCCCCAAGAGATTCATTCCTTATAAAAAGAAGAGCTGCTACTCTTCTTTTTTCTTTTTTGCACGGGTCTTTCTAATTTTTAGAACTATGTATACAGCACTAAGAATATAGTAGATTGTTTGTGCAATTTGATTAATAAATTCCCCAATAATAACATTCAGTCCCCTCCGTGGTATAATTCCCGTTAGGGGAGTCTTATATCATATAGGCAACCCTAAACGGTTACCACGATATAATTA
>CAKVJS010000179.1 GCA_934754755.1 uncultured Erysipelotrichales bacterium | reverse complement strand
TCATAGCGCGAAAAGCTACGGTATTGGATCATTAAATCCGCTGTTTTAGGTCCTATCCCTGGTATTTGCATGAGCTGTTCCTTGGTTGCCTGGTTTATCGAAATCAACGTCTCTACTTCCTTGGTTTCTGGTATATACAGTACTTGTTTATCATGTAAGGTACGCTCTGTAACATAATTATATTTGTTTTCTATACCAGTATCCGCTAGTACTTCTTGTACAGTCGGTATGGATGAATAGGTTAACGTTTGTTTTATTTGTCCCTCTACATATACCGTAATCTCCTTTTTCGTTTCAATAGAGGCTACCGGCTCCTTTGGTAGATGGAATCGATAGAACAAAGAAATGGTGGCGAGTAAACAAATACAGATCCCTTTTAGTTTCACTTGATTTCCCCTTTGTATATAAAAAAAACAGAAATTATGAAAATTCCTGTTTGATATGTAAATGTTGATAAGCAGCCTGGGTGGCAATTCGCCCTCGCAAGGTTCGCTTAATCAAACCAATTTGTAATAAGTAAGGTTCATAGACATCTTCTAGGGTTTGGGGTTCTTCACCAATCGATGCAGCCAAAGATTCGAGTCCTACCGGTCCCCCTTGAAAACGATGGATAATACCTAATAAATATTTATGATCGACATCATCCAAGCCCAATCGATCGACCTTTAGACGATCCAAGGCTTCTTTTGTTTGTATTTCGGTAATCGAATTATTTCCATAAAATTGAGCAAAATCGCGAACCCTGCGGAACAATCGATTCGCAATTCTAGGGGTTCCTCGAGAGCGCATCGCTAATTCACTCTTAGCACAAGACTCCATCTCTATTTGATAAACTTTACTCGTACGATCAATGATCTGACACAATTCCGCTTCACTATAGTATTCTAATTTTGATATAATGCCAAATCGATCCCGCAAGGGAGCCGATAAATTCCCCGCTCGAGTCGTTGCCCCAACTAAAGTAAATGGCGGTAAATCAATCCGTACGGTTCTCGTGGCCGCCTCTTTACCAATAATCACATCGACACAATAGTCTTCTAAAGCAGGATATAAAATTTCCTCAATATTTTTAGAGAGTCGATGGATCTCATCAATAAATAAAATATCACCAGGCTCCAAGGAAGTTAATATCGCAACGAGATCGCCTGTCTTTTCAATGCTAGGTCCAGAGGCAAAACGAATATTCGATTGCATTTCATTCGCAATGATCATCGACATCGTTGTTTTCCCCAAACCAGGCGGTCCATAAAGCAAAACATGATCCAAGGATTCATCACGCATCTTAGCAGCACCAATAAATACTTTTAAATTTTCCTTTAAGCTTTCCTGGCCAATATATTGATCAAAGGTTTGCGGTCGTAAAGTACTATCCTCTTCTTCTATTTTATGGGCATCCAACACTTCATTTCTTGTCATATACATCCCCTTTATATATTCCTACTTCACCAACAATCGTAACGCTTCTTTTACATATCCATTGGTGTCTAATGATTTGTTTGCGAGTTTTTGTTTGATCGAATCCACATCTTTTTGTTTATACCCAAGGGCTAGTAATACTTCTCCCGCTTCTTCTAGTTCTTGGACAAGATGACTTGAAAAAAGAGTATTCACCTGTAATTTTCCTTGTAAATCTAGGACAATTTGTTGGGCAGCCTTAGGACCAATGCCGGGTATCTTTTTGAGATAGGAGATATTGGCACTTTCAATCGCCTGCATCATCGAAGTCACATCACCAACGGCCAACATGCCTAATGCGGTCTTACAACCGATCCCCTTGACCAAAATAAGTTTTAAAAATAGATCCTTTTCCTTGGCGCTCGAAAAGCCAAATAAAACAATACTATCTTCTTTTACTTGTTGATATACATACACTAAGACTTCCGTATTTTTGGTAAAGGAATAAGGATTGGACACATGCAATAAGTATCCAATACCATGATTATCCACCACAATATATGTATTTTGAATATCTACAATTTCACCTTTAATATAATTATACATAGCGACTCCTATTTCATGGTACTATTATACTATAAAAATAATAACATATATTCTTTCTTATATCTTCTTTGGGTACTAATTTTTTTCTATATTTATTACGCCATAAATTCAAATTCCCAATCTAATATACGAACGAGATCACCATCTTTTGCGCCAGCTAAACGCAACGCATCATCGATTCCCATGTTCCGCATTTTAATCGCTAAGCGTTTGATACTATCATCACTAACAAGGGAAGTCATCGCCACAATTCTTTCAATTTTCTTACCGCTAATCGACCAATTACCATTTCCTTGATTATGAATTTTGAATGGTGGTTCTTCGTCTTCCATGGTATATACTACGGTTTGTTCTTTTACATCTTCCATCGTAAAATGAGGGGCTTTATCTAAAGCATCTGCAACGGCGTATAATACCGCATCGATTCCTTCATGAATGATCGCACTAACCGGATATACGGGAATATCGTTACCGATTTGTTTTTTGAAAGCTTCTAGATTTTTAGTAGCGCCTTCTTCATCCATTTTATTAGCAATAATAATTTGTGGACGATCTAATAATCGATATTGATATTGTTCTAACTCATGATTGATCGCTACATAATCATCGTATGGATTACGTCCCTCAATGGCCCCCATATCAACGATATGAACAATCACCCGGCATCTTTCAATATGGCGTAAAAACTGTTGTCCTAGTCCTCTTCCTTGACTAGCACCTGCGATAAGTCCCGGTAAATCTGCCATCACAAAAGAACGACCATCCTTAGATTGTACGACTCCTAAATTAGGGACTAATGTCGTAAAGTGATATTCCGCAATTTCCGGACGAGCTCTAGAAAC
>CAKVJS010000178.1 GCA_934754755.1 uncultured Erysipelotrichales bacterium | reverse complement strand
ATTCATATTCTTGTTTATATTTAATTTTTCTAGTGTCTTCCAACTTAACATCTATAATATGATATCTTATTGCAGCATAAATTGTTGGAGTAGTAATAGATTCAAATCCATCAAGTTCAAAATAGCTGTGAGTTTTCATATAACCTACAATTACATCAGGAGTCCATTTATCTATTTTAATTTTATTTTCAATGAATTTAGCAAGTTTTATATTCACCTTTAGACAAACCACACTTGAAATTTGCACTTTCTTGAGCATATTCGGCAGTGTATGGCATTGTCCTAGTTTTACCAGTTCTAATATACATTTTTTCTTTCCTATGATTTTTTAGTTCTCTTGAAATAGTAGACTTATGAACTCCTAAACAATTAGCAATATAAGTATTATTAAATAATCTTTTACTAACAAGCGTTTTGAAAATCACCAATCGTATAAATTCCAGGGGAGAACAAACAATGAACCGATTATTTTATCCACGTTTAGCATTTATCAATATGAAAAAACATAGTAAAACGTACATTCCCTATTTACTATCCACTATTACTACCGTATCCATGTTCTATATCCTTACCGCCTTAACCTTTAATAAAGATTTGATAAACAAATTTTCTAGTAGCGCCATCGTCGAGATGCTCGTTGTTGGTATTGTTATCGTAGTTATTTTCTCTTGTATTTTTATTTTTTATACGAATAGTTTTTTAACCAAACGGAGAAAAAAAGAAATTGGTTTATACAATATTTTAGGTATGCAAAAAAGGCATATTATGTGTATGTTACTATTTGAAAATATGTATACGATGATGATAAGTATTATTAGTGGCGTATTATTCGGAATTATCTTTGGCAAAATTCTATTTCTATTACTGCTTAGAATTGTCTATGTTGCAAATCAAGATACACAATTCCCTATATCACTGCCGGCCATAAGTTTATCTATTGTTGTCTTTATTCCTATATTCTTAGCCACCTTACTAAGCAATATATGGAAGATCCACTTTTCCAACCCCATTACTTTATTACAAGGTGGAAATACTGGTGAAAAAGAGCCAAAAGCAAGATGGATACTAACCATTATCGGTATTGCCTGCCTTGGATCGGCGTATTATATAGGACAGAGCATCAATGAACCTATACATTCTGCTAAACCCTCTTACCAAACCATTCTCTTACTTTTTATTGGTACCTATCCCCTATTTATTGGTGTTAGTATTAGTATATTAAAATTTCTAAAGCATAGAAAACGATTCTACTATAAAACAAATCACTTTAGCATTGTCTCAGGAATGCTCTATCGAATGAAACAAAATGCTGTAGGGTTAGCTAATATATGTGTATTAAGTACTCTTATTATCTTTATTTTAACGACTACAGCTTCCTTATACTTTGGCATTAATGATCGTCTTGACTTTGAATTCCCGTATAAGAATAGTGTTGTAATGTCATGGGACAGTAATAGTGAAAAAATGGAAAAAGCTAAACAAATCGTTCAACAAGATCTTTTACAACGCCATATTGCAGCGCAGGATGAAACGCAATATCGTACTACCACAATTTATGCAAAAGTTATACATAATAAAATATTAGCTGGCACTGGCTGGCCTTCTCTTAAAAGTGTTAAAAAGATTAATATACTAACATTAGAAGACTATAATGCACTCCATGACCGCCATGTAACCTTGCAGCCAAATGAAGTATTATGGCTCAATAAACCTAACGCCTTTCATAAAAAAACAGATTTCACCATTAATACTGAACTATTCTCTATTAAAGAATATGTATCATCCGATAAATATGCAGTAGGAAAAGAAGATTATAATATTGTTGTTGCAAACGACCAAGTTATGGAGCATATTCATACGTTATATGAATCCTTTGATGCAATGGATCAAGAATTCACCCCTACCTATATCTATGCCTTTAATACACAACAAAATGCACGAGGATTATACGATATTATGGAAGGCATTAATGATAAACTGCAACAAAATACCGATGGCTCAACCATGACCTTCATAGAATATCGAGAAAATTTAAAACAGCAATATTTACAAACGTATGGCGGACTCCTTTTTATTGGCATATTCTTTGGGATACTATTCTTACTTGCGACAACACTTATTATCTATTATAAACAAATATCCGAAGGTTATGAAGATAGAGAGAGGTATCAAATCATGCAAAAGGTCGGCATGAGTACTAACGAAATTAAGAAAAGTATTCGATTTCAGGTTCTTTCTATTTTCCTCTTACCAATTTTAATTGCAATCATTCACTTTTCCTTTGCCTTTAAAATTATAACGAGTTTATTATATGTCTTACAAATAAGAGATATAACTGTATTTTTATCTTGTAGCAGTGCAACGATTTTCATATTCCTAGTCTTCTATTTAGTAGTTTACTTAATCACATCTAGAGTATACTATAAGATTATTAAATAGGACGTTATTATCTTAGCATTCATTAAATATCTATTCTAAGTTAATCAAAAAAGAAGGTAAATATTTCCAATTGGAGATAATTACCTTTTTACAATTAAAATATAACATTACTTTACTTATATATACATAATTAACTATTTTATATCTTTATTTTTCTTCTATTGTATTTCTGAAAGCATCGATTTTTCTTTTGATATTTCATATCCTTATCGTAATATTATAACAACTATTATTTTATTACATATAGTACTATAGGTGATATATATGAATTATAAAAGGAGAAAAATTTGTAGACCCCCTAATAATAATGTATCAGGAATTACAGGGCCAACCGGTCCTATTGGTCCCCAGGGTGAACGAGGAGAAACTGGACCAACTGGTCCTACTGGCCCTATAGGTTTTACTGGAC
>CAKVJS010000177.1 GCA_934754755.1 uncultured Erysipelotrichales bacterium | reverse complement strand
ACGCCTATGGAACTTCGAGACACACCTCCAAGGTTTCCCGCATCAATTTCATTTCTTGCCAGCGTGTCATGATCAGAAGCAAATACGATGTCGTTATCAGGTGAATCGCTCAACATAAGACCCATTGTTCTTTGAACCGAGCCTTCCTCTGTGTTGATTCTTCTTATCATTAACTCTTCTCTGGCATCGACGACTGAATAGGTATCTGCCATTTTCTGCTGTACATACAGAAGCCAGCCATTAGGATAGATTTCTCCGGTTCCAATTATCCATCCATCCTTCAATGTATTAATGTGATGAATATGCCTGCATGGTAGCGTTGGGCTTGCACTAGAGACCAATTCATAAATTTCAAAGCAACAGTCATCTACTACTCTTACTTTAAATTGAAAACCTCCAGTGTTTCCATTTTCATCAAGCTTATCGGACACCATCCAATTAACGGTTTCTGGTTTTGAACCATGGACTAACAAGGCTACAATGTTTCCTGTTTTTAGTCCGTGAGGCCGTTCAGTATACACTTTTGCCGTCTCTTCAGCTTTTATGAGCTTAACCCTTCCCGATTCAGTCCATTTAAAGCTCGTTTTAGTACTGCCATCTAACTTCTCAGGTAAGCAAATCGTCCGCTTGTTTACAGCAATATCGTAATCTGCACAATTAACATCATCTTGCAGTTTAATCCGATTTCCAAAATTTGTTCCCCACGCATTGCTGTGACCCTGTTGAAAAGAATACTCACCTGTGTCGCTAAATTCATATTTACAGTACCACTGCCTACCGCCATCACTCGATGCAAAAAAACATACCCTGACGCCCTCTTCAACATTAGAGCAGTATGTTCCAATTAAATTCATTTTATCGTTACGAAACCCGGTTCCAATAAAGCGTAGCGCATTCGATTGAAGTGTTCTTGCATACCGATAAAACCGTGTGCAAGTTTTCCTTTCTCCTTTCTCATACACTTCTATGCTTTTACCAAAGCCGCCATTTCCGTATGGATCTTTATACTCAGGAGCTGTATTAATGCAAGGAGAATAGGTATAACAGTACTCTGGCAAGCCAGGGAAATAGCACTCACACTCGTCTCCGTCAATACGATTTGATGGATGTTTTCTTCCCGGCAAATCCCATATTACGCTTTCTTCAAATCTTGTAATATCCTCTGATTTCGAGAATCCGTCGTAGTTTTTATCACGAGAAGGCTTATTGTGAAACACCTGTCCTTTATCGGTAAAAATGCATAACCGCACATCTTTAACGTATGTATCCTTCCTTACAACACGGAGATAAGGCAGTAAAAGGCATTGCATAAAATGGCTACCATGAATTAAACCTGGAAAATCTTTTTCACAAAGATCAATTCTATATTTAATAAACGGTACTCTTGCGTTCGGAATATAAAAAAGTCTATCTCCTCTCCGTTTTACAGCTATATCTCCATACGCTGCCACAATCATATCGGCCTTGACAGGACGCTCATAAACGGCATACTCTTCCGTATCAATTATTCTTGAATAACCGAGAACCCTTGTAGCATCTGTCTTCAACGGCCGCCTTGAACCAATCAGTTTGGCGGCATTCTCCTTTGTTATCTTATCTGTAATCACACTTCCGCCTCCTCTCGGTGCTTAAATTAAATCAGTCCATTCACTGCATCATTTAACACCGCCACATATGCAGACCCATCGAAAAGATGCTTTCCTGTATTCAAGGCGCTACGTTTCAAATCATCAATTTCACCATCGCTCAGTGAAATAATACGGTCAATGGCAGCTATAATGGTATTTGTATCGCATCCTTCAACTTTAATACCATTCTGACCGTCTTGAATAATCTCATCCGCACCACCAACACTATTACAGAGCACTGGTACTCCCAAAGAGAGGCTCTCAGAAAGCTTTGTGGAAAAGCCTGCCTTCGCGTATCGCAGATTTTCACGGAGAAGAACACTGAAATCTGCCATTTTTACAATCTCAATGCACTTTTCGTGTGGAATACGCCCGTATGCTATGATGCCTTTCTGTTCTGGATCAGAAATTTTCATCAACGCCATTACCTGTTCATTAGATACGCCTACAATATCAGCGATAATATCAACTTGCTTTTCATTTCTTTTTGCAACCGCATCCAAAAAAGGAAGAATCAAATCCTTCTGTGCAGGAGAACCAGCGTAAACCACATGGCGAACACGACGTACCGTAGGATTAATAGCTGTCTCAATGCAGTCCATAATCGGTGGAATCTCAATCACATTTTTGCACCCAATGGATTTATAATAAGTTGTAAAATAGGGACTGATCGAAATGATATAATCCAGATCCTTGTCCATCTTCCTGATTCTATAGTCTACGTTCTTCGCAACGATGCGATCCCATTTTCTCGAATGAGATATCTCATACCACTCCGTTACATCCGCTCCCACTGAAATGCCTCGTTTATGACAAAAAGATATGATTTGACTAGTAAGTCGTTCTTTATCATTGTAGACAATGACCGTGTCCGGTTTCTCAATTTCAACTATTTCTTTAACGACCTTAAGGTCGTAAACACCGCAGAAAATATTAACGCCATTCTTTACACGTGATTCAAACTGCCGCTTTCGGATGTATTTGAATCCATCATATTGTATTTCTTGGTTTTCCTTCAATCCTGGCTGGCTCAAGCATAAAAAGGCAACGTTATTTCCTGATTCTCGTAACAGTTTTGCAATTTGAAACACTCGAATTCCTGCTGCTGTTTCAGGCAGTCCAAACCAACCAATGTAAAGAATATTGCTCATTTAGAATCTCCTCCATCATAGGTCAACGAAAAGACATGCCCCATATATAACATCATTAACGTTTGTTTCAAATCGCAGTAAACCACGTTGA
>CAKVJS010000176.1 GCA_934754755.1 uncultured Erysipelotrichales bacterium | reverse complement strand
CCATACTACTTGATTTTTTTAGCACCGACGTAAGGTATGAAGAAATACCAAAAGGGAATAGTAAGGATGCACCGATAGAAAGATGATGCATCTTTTAGCACTAAAGTATTGACAGTGCTAAAAAAAAATGTATAATAAGTTTAGCACAGTAAGATAGGGAGTGCTAATGGATGGTGATACGATGTTAAATGCGAGACAACTTTTAATATTTAAATGTATCGTTGAAGAATTTATCGACACGGCGGAACCGATAGGTTCCAAGACTTTAGTTACGAAATATCAGCTACCCTATTCGAGTGCAACGATTCGTAATGAAATGAGTTATTTAGAAGAGTATGGTTTTTTAGAAAAAACCCATACTTCATCAGGACGTATTCCTTCGAATGCGGGATATCGCTTTTATGTCGATAACCTAGAACAGAAGGATGTAGATGATTCCATTAAACACCAATTATCTAAGATATTTGATGATAAGCACCGCTCCATGGAAGATATGATCCACCAGAGTTGCAATATGTTAAGTGAACTTACGAAGTTAACGACGGTGGCATTAGGACCGGATGCTAGAGAGGATCGATTACAAAGAGTAACCGTGGTTCCTTTGGATGGACATCGCGTAACAACGATTATCATTACGAGTGAGGGACATGTAGAAAATAAGATATTTGATTTATCGGATGAAGTCGATAAGGAAGAATTAATTACTTGTGTTCACATTATTAATGATTTACTCGTAGGATTGCCGATTGATCAGGTTGCCTTTCGCTTAGAGCGAGATGTAAAACCCATACTTTCATCCCGCATCCAAGAACATGAGGCGCTGTTTAATGCATTTTTAGAAGCATTTGTTAAATTTGCCTCGAGTAATGTCTATCTTTCTGGTAAAGAAAACATGTTGTTTCAACCAGAATACAATGATGTTAATACGCTTCGGCGAATTGTTAGCGCATTTGAAGATTCACAAGTATTTAAAGCATTGCAACCTTTGTCATTAGATGAAGGTATTACCGTAAAAATAGGTAGCGAATCACCGATCTCAACGATTACCGATGTTTCGGTTATCTCCGCTCCATTTAAAACCGGCGAAAAAACAAAAGGATCGATCGCGGTTATTGGTCCCACTAGAATGCCTTATGAAAAAATAGTCTCACTCGTGGAATATATTTCCAAACGAATTGAAAAGGCATTTATAGATGATGATAAGAAAGAATAGGGGGAATGATCGTGTCTCAAAAAACGAAAACGATAAATAAAGATGAAGACAATGAAGAAGAAATCATCGAAGATACACAAGAAGAAAGTAACGAAGAACTAGAAGAAGAGTTAGTGGAAGAACTATCGGTAGAACAAAAGTTAGAAGTTGAATTGAATAATTGGAAAACGCAATATTATAAAGTGTTCGCCGATATGGAAAATACCAAGAAGCGAATGCAAAATGAACATAACAATTCTTTAAAATTTATGATGCAGTCATTAATGGAAGAATTATTACCGGTCATTGATAACTTTGAAAGATCATTGGCAGTAGAAAATCCCAGTAAAGAATTAAAAAATTTCTTAAAAGGGTACGAAATGATCTACCAACAATTGCTTACTGTCTTAGAAAAACAAGGGGTAACAGTGATTGATACCAAGGATAAAGAATTTGATCCGCATTTCCATCAAGCGGTCATGACTGTCAAAGAAGACAAGGTAAAGCCAAATATGATTGTTGAAGAACTACAAAAAGGATATATGTTAAAGGATCGTGTGATCCGAGCATCCTTAGTAAAAATAAGCGAATAATAGGAGGAAGAAAATATGTCAAAAATTATAGGAATCGATTTAGGAACGACAAACTCATGTGTTAGTGTTATGGAAAATGGAGAAGTAAAAGTTATTGCGAATCCAGAAGGAAACCGTACCACACCATCAGTCGTATCGTTTAAAAATGGAGAAATCATTGTTGGAGAAGCTGCTAAGCGACAAGCGGTAACCAATGTAGATACGGTTATGTCAATCAAACGTCATATGGGTACGGATTATAAAGAAAAAGTAAATGGAAAAGAATATACACCACAAGAAATTTCAGCGATGGTCTTACAAAATTTAAAAGCAACCGCTGAAGCCTACTTAGGTCAATCGGTCAGTAAAGCCGTTATTACTGTACCCGCTTATTTTAACGATGCCCAACGCCAAGCTACAAAAGATGCTGGTAAAATTGCGGGATTAGAAGTCGAACGAATTATTAACGAACCAACAGCAGCTGCTTTAGCGTTTGGTGTGGATAAAGTAGAACAAGAACAAAAAGTATTAGTATATGACCTAGGTGGAGGAACTTTCGACGTTTCGATTTTGGATCTGGCCGATGGAACTTTTGAAGTATTAGCGACTTCTGGAGATAATCACTTAGGTGGAGATGATTTCGATGAAAAAATTATGAATTGGATCGTTGCCTCATTTAAACAAGAACAAGGGGTTGACTTAGCCCAAGATAAAATGGCTATGCAACGTATTAAAGAAGCAGCTGAAAAGAGTAAAAAAGATTTATCAGGGGTTATGCAAACACAAATCTCATTACCTTTTATATCAGCAGGAGCGAGTGGACCACTACATTTAGAATTAACTTTAACAAGAGCTAAATTTGATGAAATTACTAGTGATTTAGTAGCTCGTACGGAAGTGCCAGTTCGCAATGCTTTACGTGATGCAGCGATTGAACCAAATGAAATCGATCAAGTATTGTTAGTCGGAGGATCAACGCGTATTCCAGCGGTACAAGAATCAGTAAAACGCCTACTAGGTAAAGAACCAAATAAATCAGTGAACCCAGATGAAGTAGTTTCTATGGGAGCGGCAATCCAAGGAGGAGTTGTTGCGGGTGATGTAAAAGATATCTTATTGCTAGACGTAACACCATTATCATTAGGTATTGAAA
>CAKVJS010000175.1 GCA_934754755.1 uncultured Erysipelotrichales bacterium | reverse complement strand
TCATATTTATAGGTATTTTATTTTAGAAGGGTTCGTTCGGTTTTTCTATATTCCATTTGTTTATGCTATGTTAGCACAATCATCAGTGCTGGTTTTCACGAATTTTAGAGATGTATTTTTAGTTAGTATAGTCTACTACTATGGGATGGTAGCAATAGGATACGCCTCATATTATGGTTCGCGAATTATATCTATCTATATTAATCCATCAGCTCTTATGGCTAATGGATCTTATGGTAATATTAATACGTTAGCTATGGTGTTTATAAATTCTATCCCTCTTTTCATTGCCATAGGTATAGTTGAGTGGAGAAGTCGTAATATAGAAATTTAATAGTAACTCAATTGAGTGGAGGGAGGTCTATATGAAAACAGGTAAATGGATTCTTATTTTTATTTTAACATTCAGTATGGTGGGTTGTAAGAAATCAGTGGGGCAAATAGAATCAGATAATATAGAAGCCAATTCTAGAACACATAAAAATTCCAATGCGGTCATGTATAGCTTCCAAGATTGGACGATACAAGTTCTCTTTACAAATAAGGAGTTAAAAAGCATAACTTTGAATTATTATCATAACGACGGTGTTTTAGATTATAGTATCAATTATCCAGTAATGAATAAAAGGGTTGTTGAAGGTACATTAGTGTCAGGGAAAATAAATCAAGAGAAAGAAGATACTCTAACAATACTTAATAGAGCGTTAACAAAGCTGGGGTGTAGTATCGATTTGTTTATAGATTATAGTGATTGGTATTTTCATAATAGTAATATAGGCAGCGATGATGATGTACATCCAAATGAAGAATAACTTACTATAAGAAGTATGGCATTTATTGATTATATACATACATCAATCTTGGATCGTACTATATCAAGGCTAAATTAACTAGATTGTCATTTAGTCTTTTTTCATTCTATCGATAAAGGGGGAAACCTAAGAATACTCAATTGGACTTATATCCCATTGATATCTACTAAAGGGAGCGGTGAGATAGTTAAATAAACAGTCAACCATTCATTTGACCATGTTAAATCTATAATAATAGACTACTATATGAGCATTCTCAGTGAAGGTACTGTCTAGGATTATTTTAATATTTCCATATTTAGGTAGATATTATCGTTGGAATTAGGTTCTGGATGCTAGAAATTGCTTTTAGTTCATAAAAAGCGGAGAAAAACGAAATTTAGGATTGTATCTAATAATGTAATCTGTTATAATTGCGATGCATGTAAAAAGAAATTTACTGCCTGTCTATTTTAATAGAAAATAGACCAATAGACCAAAGGAGGTAAGAACGAATGAATAAGTATGAGATTATGTTTATTGTAAAGCCGGATGTTGAGGAAGAGAAGAGAAACAAAGTTATCGAAGATTTAAAAGGTATCCTGACTACAGACAATGGTACTGTCGATAATGTCAACGAATGGGGATTGCGTGATTTAGCGTATGAAATCAAGGATTACAAAAAAGGATATTACGTTATTATTGATACAACTACATCACCAGAAAATATTCATGAATTTGATCGTTTAGCGAAGATTAATACAGCTATTTTACGTCTCTTAACTATACGCAAATAAGGGGGTAATTTGTAATGTTAAATCGAGTAGTAATGGTTGGAAGAATGACTCGAGATCCAGAATTAAGAAGAACAGCAAGCGGAGCAGCTGTTACCTCATTTACGGTAGCGCTAAATCGTAATTTTAACTCAGCTGATGGACAACAAGCTGATTTTATTCCTTGTGTTGTATGGAATAAAGTAGCAGAGAATGTGGATCGTTATTGTAGTAAGGGTTCACTAGTCGGTATAGAGGGCAGACTTCGTTCGCGTTCTTATGACAATAATCAGGGACAAAAGGTCTTTGTTGTAGAAGTGGTATGTGATTCCGTACAATTCTTAGAATCAAAAGGTGCTAGGGAGAGAAATCAACAACAAGATAATTTTTATGAGCCTATGTCACCCGAAACAACAATGCCATCACATACAAACGAACATACAATGAATCCGGTAGAGTTAGAACAAAAATTTGATAATTCTGCAAACACATTTGATATTATGGAAGATGATATTCAATTTTAAGAAAGGGAAATTATTATGGCATACAGAAAACCAAATAGAGGAAGAAGAAAAGTTTGCTTCTTCACAAAAAACAAAATAACATATATAGATTACAAAGATGTTGAATTACTTAAAAGATTTATTTCCGCAAATGGAAAAATTATTCCCAGAAGGGTAACGGGAACGAGTGCAAAGTACCAAAGAATGTTAGCTAGAGCAGTTAAACGTGCTAGACAAATGGCACTATTACCATACGTAGGAGAATAAGATAAAAATAAAAAATGGCTATTCATTATGATTAATGATAGTCATTTTTTATATTCTATGGAAGCCAAGGTATAAGAATTTTCATATAGGATTATTTTTCCAGAAAAACATATATCGAAGCGGTTTATATATAAAAAAATAACAATTCATGTTAAAATGAAAGAAATGTGAGGTGAATACATGAGAAAATTAATAAAGGAAAATAAAAATAGTGTATTTTTAATAACTTATGCAATTATTATTGGCGTAATTGCCTTTAACTATAGTTTAGTACTAGATATATTTGTATTTTTACTACAAGTTTTAACCCCTTTGTTTTATGCAATAGCAATGGCCTTTATTATTAATTTACCAATGCGCTGGATTGAAAAGCAATGTAAGAGAATTGGAAAAAATAATTCTCTCTGGCAAAAAGCAACACGATCGGTTGCTCTAATTATAACGCTAATTGCTATTTTTATTACTTTATATGTGATGATGGCCATCGTATTACCAAAGGTATATAATAGTTTAAATACGATATTCCAAAATTTTGGGCAATACTTGTCCGACACGACTCGCAATATTGACAAATTATTCAAAGATTTAAAT
>CAKVJS010000174.1 GCA_934754755.1 uncultured Erysipelotrichales bacterium | reverse complement strand
GCACAAGACATACCAGCAATCATAATTTCTTTTTTCATATTTCTATTCTCCTTAGTTGAAACTTTACAACGATAAATACGCAGGGCATTACTTACTACACAAAGCGATGATAGAGACATGGCGGCAGCCGCAAACATAGCGTCTAAACGCCAGTGGAAAGAGTAATAAAACACACCTGCTGCTAACGGTATACCAATCACATTATAGAAAAATGCCCAAAATAAATTCTGTTTAATCGTTGTCACTGTTTTTTTCGATAATCGTAACGATGTTACAATATCTCGTAAATCGTTTTTCATTAAGATAATATCAGCTGAATCAATCGCAATATCATTACCAGCTCCAATCGCTAGTCCAACATCACTACGCATGAGGGCTGGCGCATCATTGATCCCATCTCCCACCATTAAAACATGGTGGCCGGCTTTTTGTAATTCTTGAATTTTCGCTTCTTTATCCTGCGGTAACACTTCTGCAATAACAGCATCTAGCGGTAACCCCTTGGCCAAAGCATTGGCCGAACGTTGATTATCTCCCGTTAACATATATACTTGCATACCCATTTGTTTTAAGACATGAATAGCCTCTACACTAGACTCTTTAATAGCGTCATAGATACCAACGAGTCCGATCAATTGTTGGTTACAAATGACAAACACACATGTTTTTCCAGCATCCATCAATTTTTCATATTTCTCTTGAAAACCCGATAGCGAAACATTCTGTTCCTTCAACAAGGCATAATTACCAACCGTGTAAGTACGATTATCAATGGTTCCACGTACCCCAAGACCACGAAATGCTTGGAAATCACTAACTGGTTCCTTATTTAGTTCCATCTCTTTTGCCTTGTCTATAAAGGCATTCGCTAATACATGACTCGATCCCACTTCTAAAGAAGCTATCTTTTGTAATAACTGCTCTTCTGTAATGCCATCTACATATATATCGCTAACTTCTGCCTTACCTTGGGTAATGGTTCCCGTTTTATCTAAAACAACGACATCAATATGACGCTCATTTTCTAATACACCGGCATTCTTGATTAAAATGCCATGTTTGGCCCCAAAACCAGTAGAGACCATAATGGCTACTGGTGTAGCTAAGCCTAAGGCACAAGGACAAGAAATTACTAAAACTGCAATCGCATTTGACAGAGCAAAATCAAAAGACTGTCCAACGGCTAACCAAACGATGAAGGTAAGTACGGAAATCGCAATCACCACTGGTACAAACCAACCAACGACCACATCTACCATTTTTGTAATCGGTGCTTTTGAGCTCGCCGCTTCTTCTACTAAGGAAACAATTTGAGCTAACGTACTGTTTCCTACAGTACGCTCTACCCTAAAAAGAAAACTTCCCTGTAAATTATACGTACCACCCGTAACCTTGCTATCGATATCTTTGGCAACGGGTAAACTCTCACCTGTAATCATTGATTCATCAATACTACTGTGTCCTTCAATAATACTTCCATCCACGGGAACCGTACTATTTTCCCGCACACGCACTATGTCACCGACTTGTAATTGCTCAATAGCAACGACATTTTCTATGCCATCTTCCACACGGGTTGCTACTTTTGGTGCTAAATCTAATAATTTATAAATCGCATGTGTCGTTTTTTGTTTGGCATTTGCTTCCAAATATTTTCCAAAACTGATTAAAACAACAATCATTCCTGCTGACTCTAAGTAGATATGATCCATTTGATACATTTGATACGCTGGCTCTATCAACATATGCACATAGCTATATAAGCTGTATATAACGGATGCGCCAGCTCCCAAAGCAATTAAAGAATCCATATTCGGTGTGCGATGCCATAACATCTTAAATCCATTGATAAAATAATGTGAATGTAAATATAGAATAGGAATGATAAGTATACATTGTATGGTTACATTTAAAATGGCATTATCTCGAATCATACTTGGAATCGGATAGGTAAACATATGTGCCATCGAGACATATATTAAAACAATAAGTAAAATAAAGGAAACGAATAATTTCTTTTTTCGTGTATCCATTTCTTTAACAGCAAGCGTGCCCTGTTTGTCTGCAAGACTAGCCTTATATCCAGCGTCGACAACCGCCTGCATAATCATCGTTGTTGTTGTGATACTATCATCATATACAACCTGCATTGAGTTTGTAAGCAAAGAAATCTCAACTTCGTTAACTCCGACAACTTTACTTACACTTTTGCGAACATGATTTTCACAGGCACTGCAGGACATTCCTTCAATATCAAACTTTTGTTTCATAAAACCACCTCATAGATACAGTATACCATAATAATTAGCCTAGGGTAACTTTAACACTCTATAAAATGTTAGACTTATCATATTTACCTTGCTTATCGTTTGCCTATCTTATGATAAAAAAACTGTGTTTATAAACACAGAATTTTTATAAATAGGTTGCAATTTCTGCTACTGATTTGCGCGATGGGCGTTCCGGCTGATCTTCATCTGGATAACCTACCGCAATCACCGACACAATACATTCCCTGTCACTAATAGAAGGAATATAAGCATGTAACTTGGCATCATCATATAAGCCCATAACTAGCGTGCCCAATCCAAGATCTGCTGCTTTTAGTAATAAATTTTCATTTTGCATAGCTAGATCATAAATCCCCCAACCATTACCTAACTTATCACAGGCAACTCCATCTACAAAACCGGATTCATCGGTAATATAAGTGGTTATAATCAAAACTGGTACATTTTCACAATTTCTTTGGTTAAAATCAGGTAAACAATCCTCTTTGATAGAGGCAAGTAGGTCAGCCTCCATAATTACATAATATCGACCGGTCTGTGTGTTTTTCCAAGTAGGTGCTAACAGGGCACTTTCTAATAAAGCGTTTATCGTATCCTTATCCACCTTTTTAGGAAGGTACTTACGGATACTCTTACGAG
>CAKVJS010000173.1 GCA_934754755.1 uncultured Erysipelotrichales bacterium | reverse complement strand
TGTTTAGTTTTCAATGACCTCTCGGCTCTCTCTTGCCGACTTGTTTATAATACACCATTACAATAAGAAAGTCAAACCCTTTTTATATATATTACAATATTTTTACTTTCGTGACATTATTCGTCAACTTTACCTATTACTTCATCACTATCTAGGATAATAGTTACCGGCCCATCATTTTCAATAGAGATAGCCATATTAGCCCCAAATTTCCCTTGTTGCACTTCTACATAACGAGTAAGACGCTCATTAAAATAGTTATATAGCGACTCCGCTTGCTCTGCTTTTGCGGCTCTGGTAAAGTTTGGACGTCTTCCTTTACGACAATCACTATATAATGTGAATTGCGAAATAGATAATACACTACCTTCTATATCTAGGAGGGATAGATTCATTTTATCATTGGAGTCGGAAAAGATGCGTAGATGAATTAATTTTTCAATCATTTTATCAACGATGGTTGTAGAGTCCTGCTGACCTATTCCAACAAATACAACATACCCTTGTTTTATTTGGCCTAATACCTTACCTTCTACTGTTACACAACCTTTTGTAACTCTTTGTACCACTAGTTTCATTTTTCCACCTCCTAACAACAAGTATAGCATTCTTTTTTACAGAAACAAACTATTTTCCCCTTTTTTCTATTCGTTATATTTATGGTATAATACATGCATATCAACACTATAAAGGATGGATACTATGAAACAGACATTAGCGTATCGAATGCGCCCAACAAAACTATCAGAAGTACTAGGTCAACCTCACTTAATTGGCTCCGATGGTATTTTACAAAAGTTTGTAGAAAATAAACATCCGCTATCGATTATATTATATGGTCCTCCCGGATCTGGCAAAACGACAATCGCCACTGCCTTAGCTTCTGATTTGGATATTACGTATCGCTTCTTTAATGCCTCCATTGGCAATAAGAAAGAATTAAGTGTTTTTATTGAAGAGGCAAAGCTTTTCAACACTCTTTTACTGATTGTTGATGAAGTGCATCGTTTAAATAAAGATAAACAGGATTATTTGTTACCTTATATAGAAGATGGCAGCATTATCATGGTTGGCTGTACTACGGCCAATCCTTATCATGCGATTAATCCAGCCGTACGTTCTAGATGTCATATATTAGAAGTACACCCCCTAGATACCAAAACAATAATAGAGGGATTAAAACGATGTTGCTTACACGCTAATGGTTTATCGAATACACTTACCATTGATGAAGAAGTGTATTCTTATATCGCTACTGTGTCTAATGGTGATATTCGTTATGGCTATAACGCATTAGAATTATGCAGTTTATTATGTAAAGATTCTCATATTACGATATCCGATGTTAAAAAAGCCATCCCAAAAGGGAACATACTATATGATAATAAGGAAGATCAATACTATGATACCCTTAGCGGCTTACAAAAGGCGATTCGTGGTAGTGACCCAAATGCTGCCTTATATTATGTAGCGAAATTAATGGATGCGAATGATATCGAGTCCTTAGAACGACGTTTATTAACTACCGCCTATGAGGATATTGGTTTAGCTGCTCCAGATGTTTGCATGCGTACCGTGATGGCCATGCAAGCAGCCAGAACGATTGGGTTTCCGGAAGCAAGAATCCCGATTGCGCATGCAGTGATTGATTTATGTTTGGCCAAGAAATCAAAGTCGGGAGAAAATGCTATAGACGCAGCTTTGCAGTGTTACCAAAAACAATCTTTACCAGCTCCTAAATATCTACGACTTCATCCAACTGGTTTAGAAAAAAAGGAATGTTATGACTATCGAATTCCAGAAGCATGGCAATACATCCAATATTTGCCAGACGCCATCGCTACGCAGCAATTTTATATTCCTTGGCTAACGAGCGACTATGAAAAAGGGTTAGCAGCTACCTATAATCGAATATTAAAACACGGACGCACAAACGATCTACCAAAATTATACGAACTTATTAAATCGCAAAAAAAAGATAGCCACTAAAGGTTATCTTTTTTCTCTATCGCATCTATTATATGTTGTTTTGTCGTACAAAAAGTTTCTTCACTAATAGTATACCACCGAACCGGCAGTTGATTGCGAAACCAAGTATACTGCCGTTTCGCATATTTGCGAGAATGATTTTGAATCAATTCCTTGGTTTGTTCTTTTGTTTGCATGCCTCTAAAGTATGCGAACCATTCTTTATACCCAATGGCCTTCATGCTTTGCATATCCTCGTTGCATCCTTGCTTAACTAATTGTTTTACTTCGTCTTCTAAGCCCTGTTGCAACATAATCTCGACTCGCTCATTGATCGTCCTATAAAGAATAGGCCGATCCTGTGTAAGACCAATAAAGATGACATCATATAAACACGTATGTTGCTGATTGGCGATGATATCACTCTTCTTTTTACCAGTAGCCTCATATATTTCAATTGCTCTAAGCACTCTTTGGCGATTATTTGGATGCAACGTTTGTGCGCTCTCTGGATCAATCTGTTGTAAGTATTCATATAACTGCGCATTATCATGGGTATGAAAGGTATGATTGGATTGACTCATTTCTTCAAAACTATAGTCATATAAAGCAGCTTTTATGTACAGACCTGTACCTCCTACGATAATGGGTACTTTATGTTGTTTCCATATCGAATCTATACAAGAACGAACATCCTTTTGAAACTCCATAACACTATAGGATTCCTGCGGATCTTTAATATCGATTAAATGATGGAAAATTCCTTCTCTTTGCGCTACGGAAGCTTTGGCAGTACCAATATTCATGCCACGGTATATTTGCATAGAATCACCGCTAATAATTTCTCCATTATATTCTTTCGCTAGAGCAATCCCCATTTTAGTTTTCCCTACACCAGTAGACCCCACAATTACAATAATTTGTTTCATTTATATAACCCGCTTAAATAACTTTTCAATTTCGTATGTAGAATAATAAA
>CAKVJS010000172.1 GCA_934754755.1 uncultured Erysipelotrichales bacterium | reverse complement strand
ATCCATTTTTAATAGACCAACCTCTTCAATATAATCTTTTGAATATTGGGTCATTATCCAGTCAGAAGGTCCCCTGACTAAGGGCACAAGCGTCTCTAAGGGTTGTGAAGAAAGGACAACACCAGCTGCATGGGTAGAAATATTACGAGGCAATTTTTCTACCGTATAAATCGAAGGCAAAATCTTCTTTAATATCGGCTCTTTTACGATCATATTTTGGAAGGCATAAGAACTCTCATACATCTGTCGGACACTCTTCTTATTTTTCAAATCCGTTGGTACCAGTTTCGCCAACATTTCTAACTTCACTAAAGGAATACCAACAACCTTTCCCAAATCCTTAATGGCGACTTTAGGCCCATAGGTAGAAAAGGTAACAATTTGTCCTACATGATCTTGGCCATATTTTTGTGTCACATAGGAAACGATCTCCTCACGCCGATCATCCTGAAAATCAATATCAATATCGGGCAAGCTTACCCTTTTATCATTTAAAAATCGTTCGAACAATAAGTCATATTGCATCGGATCAACATTCGTTATACCAAGGACATAGGCAACTAAACTCCCTGCAGCACTTCCCCGACCAGGGCCAACTAATATGCCATGAGTTTTTGCGTAGCGAACATAATCAAACACAATTAAAAAGTAATCCTCATAATGCATGGACGCAATAATGGATAACTCCTTTTGTAGTCGTTTTGTATAGGCACTTGGAATCACCGTATTCGTAAATCGTTTCTGTAAGCCAACTTGACATAATTGTTGTAAATAGGTAATCGAAGTGGCACCACTCGGTACCGGAAAGGTTGGCATATGTAAAACACCCGTAGGAATCGTTACGTTTGCTTGTTGTAGGATAGTATCCGTATTTGTAATGATATCTGTTGAAAAGAGGGCATCCATTTGTGATCCGGATTTTAAATACTTTTGATCAGTAATTGGCTGATGGTTTGCATCCATGGATTCGCCCTTAGCGATAGCTTGTAATAAATCCAACGTATACGCATCCTCTTTTTTTAGGTAACGTACCTCGTTGCTGGCACAAACAGGAACTTTATATTGCTTTGCGAGGGCTAGTAACTTTTCATTGATTTGTTCCTGACGAGCAATATTATGGCGAGCCATACCGATATAAAAATGATCCTTAAAATAAGCTTTAAACTGTTTTATATGATGCGTAGCTTCTTGAATCAATTCTTTATTTAGTAACCGTTCAATAATACTATGATTAGATGCACAAATAAAGAAAAGGTCCTGTTGAAAAGGACATAGATCCTCTAGTACAATAGATTTTTCCGGCGACAAAGAAATATGACTAGAAACATGCAATAAGGCATAATAACCCGCTATATTTTTAGCGATCAATATGAGTGGATATATTTCTCCTTCAATCGATACAAGAGCCTCCAGACCGTATATCGGTTTAATATTATATTTATGGCAGGCTTTCGTGAATTCCATGGTTCCAAACATATTGACATCCGTTAAGGAGAGTGCCTGTAAGTTTAGATCACTAGCACGCTGGCAAAGTTCTTCCATCAAAATGGTACTATTTTGAAAACTATAACAACTATACACCATGATATGACCTAGCATTTTCACACCTCACCTTTGTATTAGTATAGCACGAAAATGATGGATCGCAAAACGAGTCATGATATTACTTTTATAGCACCGCTCGAAAAGAACTTAGGATAATAAATATGGAGACATATAAACACCCTATCATGTATAAAATATCGAAAAAATAAAAACCTCGCACCGTAAAGATCCAGATCCGAAACAGATACAGGCCAACCAGATAGTAATTATATTGAATATTAATTCCCCGAAACGTTCGTTGCCAATAGATAATCACAACCGATAATAACATCGCTGCCAAATGGAAGGGAATAATCCATCGCGCAAAAAATATTTGCATAAACAAACAAACGCCACTGAGTAATTGTAATTTACGAATTCGTATAAGCATTGTATCACCCCTACACTATATGCGTTACGTTAAAAAAAAGACACCCACGCAGTGTCTTTACTTATTTTCGTTGTAACTTAACAAGGGTTGTAACATATGGAGTATACTTATCACTATCGATTGTAATGACCTCTAGCAAGCGATAATATCGTTGCAAAGAGGCAAGATTTTTAGCCATTGTAAAATGCACATCACTACTATAGATAATATATTTAGCTTTGGAATGAATTATACTCTCTATAATCTCTTCATTGATGGTATCATCCCCCTGTAATACAAAGGTATCATACTTCTTTTGTTTAGCATGCGAAACAACCTGTTGTTCTACATTATTGTAGATAAATTTTACTTGCGTATTCTTTGCCCATTTTTGATTCACTTTTGCATCTTCAATATGTGATTTAACCGCATCGAAGGCAACTACTTCTTTTTGACTTTCCAGTTCCATAGCGCCGATACCACAACCAATGGAAAGAATCCTTTGACTATCTGATACCATCCCTAACATGGCGTCCATTTTGTGTGTGTCCATTAAATAATTAGAAGCACTCAGTGATTTGATAGAGACTAAATATTTATGGTCATTGTAATACCAAGGCAATTTTGTTTCACCAAATATTTTTGTATAGCCTGCATCCTCAAAATTTTGATAGCGACTTGTGTTACGACTCACGAAAAGTCCCTTCACTTGTTTTATTTTTTTTATATCCGCAATGACTGCCTCTGGCAGAGCATCCCTACCAGTAATAATAACTGCCTGCAAAGCTTTATCAACCCGTCGCATTTTTAAAAACCGCAATCCTGTTTTCGTTCGATCACTATATGTTTTACAACCGTGGATCGTAAAAATAGCACTCAATTTTTCCAAACACGCTTGCATTTCTAAGTCCAGCTTCATACATTTTGCGATGACTGTTAAATGTTGTGTATTCCTTTGATAGATACCAAAAGTGATAGTATTTTTAAAACGTACAATGGGTACATTAATACTCGTTATAAAGC
>CAKVJS010000171.1 GCA_934754755.1 uncultured Erysipelotrichales bacterium | reverse complement strand
ACTATATATAGTTTACAGTATTCTTTAAAAACCATCAAATTGTACATAGGTATATAAATGATACTAATAACTACATAATTACTACAAATATGAACTTGATGATACCATTTATTTACATTAGAGCATAAATATTCCTATCCATCTAATGATTTTGACAATTAATTTATGCTGTAGAAAGGTATTATTCTATACTTATATCATCCGCTAATATTACATCTATTGATAAATCTTCTATCATGATTTTTGCTTTGTTTGCACAATGGAATTGATTATCAACATCCACATAGTAGAAGTCTTCAGAATGAAGGGTGAATAAAAGAGTTTTCTGTTCCTCTTGTTGTAACGTGTCCTTACGGAAATCTTTTAATAGCTTTGTTCTTTGAATAATCGATCCTCCAAATAGTTTCACAAATAGAAGCGTACTTATTTGACCTGGTATTTTTCCTGTGTTTTTTACAATGACCTTTACCTCTATTTTATCCTTAGATACTGTATACAATAAATTTGTATAAACAAATGTAGTGTAACTTAATCCATAACCAAAGGGATATAACGGTTTTCCACTCATATCAAAATAGTGTTCTTGTTTTGGTATTTCCCTTTGATAATAATACATAGGTAATTGATTACTACTTCTAGGATAAGTAATGCTTAGTCTTCCGCTTGGATTATAGTTACCTAGTAATGTTTCTACAATGGCATGTCCCCCCTCTTGTCCCGGATACCATGCAACTAACAGAGCATCCGATACTCGTTCTACGGTTGTTAAATCATAGGGGCGCCCTTGGATTAATATAGTAATAATCGGTTTTTTAAGCTTCGCTAATTGTTGTAATAGAAATTCCTGTTTTCCACCCAGTTGTAAAGAAGCCACATCGACATTTTCCCCACAATCCATATTTTCTGTCTTAGAAGAGACAGCTCCATTGGCTAAGAAATCTATATCGAATTCCCTTGCACTAGATCCACCAAGAACAGCTATGATAATATCACTAGTACTAGCTATTTTAATCGCCTCTTTTATGAATTCTTCCTGGTTTGTTTGCTTTCGCACTTCACATCCTTTCGCATATACTACCTTGGTTGTCGGTAGTTTCTTTTGTAAACATTGATAGATAGTTTTACTTTGTTGCTCTTTGGTTTGAAAAGGAGTATAGTCACCTAACATATGGTATATAGTATTAGCGTTTGGCCCTATAACAGCTATTTTATCCACGGCTTTATGAATGGGTAAAACACCCTTGTTTTTAAGTAAAGTGATACTTTCTTTAGCAATTTTTAAATTAATATTTTTGGCATCTTCTTTCCAATGCCATTCACTTTCTTGGATCATTGGTTGATCAAATAATCCTAATAAAAATTTAATCGCAAGTACTCTTCGTACCGATCGATCTAAGGAAGATTCCTTAATCTTTCCGCTCGTTATACCGGGCTCGATTTTTGTGTAGGTTTGATCCCATAAACTTAAATCAATGCCCGCTTGTAATGCCTTGTCAGCTCGTTCAAAGGCAGTCGGATACAATGTATCGAGTCGATCTAAAGCCAAGCCATCAGCCATAGTAATTCCTTGAAATCCATATTGTTTACGTAACACTTCTTCAAATAATGTTGGATGACTATGACAGGGCACACCATCAATGTCATTATACGCTGCCATAATTCCCATGGCATTTTTTGTGCTCTTTAACAAAGAAGTATAGATATCTAAAAACTCTCGATGACCAATAGGTACAGTTCCTGCGTTGTGACCACCTAATGCTTCTCCTTGTCCAATACAGTGTTTCAATACAACCCCCATATGATGAGACTGTTTTTTTACTTCATTAACTTTCTTATCTAAGAAGTTGCTGTCATCAATCATGGTACCTTGAAAACCCGAAATAATAGCTTCCGTCATTTTTGCACTAACGATAGGATCCTCGCTAAAGCATTCCTCAGAGCGACCCCACCTAGGATCCTTCATTAAATCCAGGGATGAAACAAGAGCTAAATGTACTCCTTTATTGGTCAATTCCATAGCACAGTACTGCGCTACTTTTTCCATTAGTGAAACATTAAAGCTATTTCCCTTCCCTATATTGGTTGGATAGGAAATACTTTCTAACCCAAGATGACCATGCGGGCACTCTTCAATAAATAAAGCCGGAATATGCCAACGGGAATGCGATTGAACATAGGCTTGTATCTGGTTGGCTACTTTCCTACTTTCCTTTTCTAAGATGCCGTTATCAAAGGAAACTTTAGACCATGGGTCAGCCCGAAACAATCCATATAAAGCACCTAATCCTCCACCCCATTCTACATGCTTTTTAAATTGCTCCGTTAATTCTATCGTATCACCTTTTTTCGTATAACATTGCCACCCATATAAATGTTGATTTACCTGTCCTACTTTTTCTTGTATGCTCATTCTTTGTAGTAAGTCTTCTACACGTTCTCGAATGGTTCGATTTTGATCTAGATAAGGATACATTGTTTTATCCTGTTTCTTCCTTTGCCTTGTTGGCCGCAAGGACAAATGGAGCAAACAAGAAAACGTCTAAAATAATCAACAATACGGTGACAATCGCTGCTTTAATATCGCCTCCCGTAGCTAAGAAGGATTGGAGTATCGGCGGTGTAATCCAAGGCACGGCAGCTACGGTTCGATCAATTAAACCAAAGCTAGTTAGAAGATAGGCAATACTAATATTGATAGAAGGAATTAGGGCACAGGGTATCATATAGATAGGATTCATCACAACCGGCATACCGAACATAATTGGCTCGGTAATATTAAATAAACACGGAGTCAATCCTAATTTAGCGATTTTATGTTGATCTTTACGTTTTGATAACCACAGTATTGTAATAATTAACGGTAGTATACATCCCCCTCCACCGATAAGTCCAAAGGCATTGGTAAAGGGATCGGTTATTATATTTGGAATTTTATGACCCGCTGCAAAAGCCTCAATATTTTGTGATATCGATTGTAATAGTGGTGCGTAACGA
>CAKVJS010000170.1 GCA_934754755.1 uncultured Erysipelotrichales bacterium | reverse complement strand
AAAAATATAATATTCATTTCATATAGCATTAAGGTCAGTACTACCCCAATTATAATATACAACCACTTATTTACCCTTTTATTACTAAAGTTCTCTTTTGGAATAAAGAAGACAACACTTCCTAACAAGACATACGGTACTTTTATAATGGTAATTAATGATATCAGCAGCAACATGTAAAGCATTGTCGAGACTTTTATTGGTTTCCTTTCGCTAATACACCGCATCGTCAGAGCCATAAAAAGAATACACATCGCATTTAATATTCCATCATAAGAATAGGAACCCATCGTTTGAAAGACCATCGGCATTGTTGCCACAAATAGAAATATTTTTTTGTATTTAGGCGTTATTTTTATTGCCAGATACGTTAACCAAAAATTAACCACATAGGATCCTAAGCGTCCAGTCAAAAAAATAAACATGGCGGAGTTGCTTATAACACTCGCAATTTTAACAAAAACAGCTGGTATTAGATAGGCAATGGCTAGATTAGGAGTCTGCTGTTTTTTTCCATACGGAACTTTTATTGGTCGACTTACTTCCCAAGATTTAATAAGCCCATCTATTTCAACATGATTATCCTTATTAACATTGCTATAATCTAATTTTTGGTAGTCGGGGAAATATATATTTGCAGAACTAATATTGTTATAGGGAGATTCTTGAAAATTATATTGTGATAAGTTAAGGGTTCTTAGAAAGTGTTCAACCTCATCAGGAACCTGATAGGGTGGCGTAACAATAGTCGTTACACTAAGTAATAATCCAATCACTAAATACGCTTTTAATTCCCCTACTTTGTGAGTATTAATCACATAAAACATTAAAAACATCAGGATAATAAGAGTTATAAAAACAAAAAATTCTACATCGAAACGACTACTCTGCTTAGCTAAACGTATCGCTATCTCATTATTCTTATCACTATATACCGTGACACTATTTCGTTCGTCAGCGACCACAGGCTCAAGAGTAGCCTGATATTGAGAGAGTTCCCCAGGTTCTATTTCTGGTATCTTATGGAATGAATACTGATTATCTTGTAGATCTCTTGCTTGTATATTCATAGTATAAACAAGTTTTTTGTTTTTCAAAATATTTAGTTTGTACTGGGCTTCGTTAATTCTATTATAGGTGCCAAATTTTATTGCGATACTATTTATTGTTTTTTTTACTCCCGGACGATCTAATGAAAAGGTTATTCCCCTTTTATATATCGGTTCATGAGCGATTTGATAATGTGCATCATTATCATATATAATTCTAAATCTATGCGACTGATATTGATTATATATTGTTATTAACGAGCCAAATAAAAACAACACTAGTAACAGATTTTTGGGGAAAATTTGTAGGGGTTTATACTTTTGAACCCAACGATTCCAACCACAATGCAACGGATACACTATATCTGACACTATCCAATATACTCTTTTACCTGTGTTTTTTATTGATTGCATGGATATTCTCCTGACTACTCGTTTTGTTTACTACAATGATACTGTATACCATAGTATCATATACCTTTAAATAATGACTACCTAGATATTGATATTACTTATTCCGAATATAGAAACCTACTGCTTGCACTTTATGTTTTACGTATAATACTAATTGTAACAAAAATCAACAAATTATTAAAGAATATTTTTTCCCTATAATTCCCTGTAATTCACTCTATTAAATAAAAACGTACAGATGTACATCTGCATTTTTATTAGTAAAGATATACAACAAGTATTAAAATATATTGAATTAAAGCTATCGTTATATAACTATATAATGTTTCATTGGATAATAACCACCTCTGCCTTGGGGTTGTTAAAGCAAGTGCCAATGGAATAAATAAAGGAATAAAATAGCGTCCTTGTACACCATCAATAAACACATATTTATAAGGTGTCCATGCAAAATATAGAGCTAAAAATATACCTAAACCTATTATACTAATGCTAGATAATAGAAATAGCCTTTGTTTTTGACATAGTATATTTTTTTGTGAGCCTAATATCCCTATAACAATCCCCAGCATAGCAAATTTAAAAATCGGATGCATCGCAAAATTAAGCCAGCCAAAAAAGCCAACAAAGGACTGAATATAAAAGTTCCCATTAATTATAAAAGTGTTTATAAGTATTGTTATGGTGCGTAACGGGTTAGATATTAAATATTGTAGATTCCTATTTATAACAACCACACTCTTAGCACCTGAATTACCCAAATTAAAGAAGTTAACATTCATTTCGTAAAGAAATAACATCAGCACTATTCCAATGGCAATACATCCCCATTTATTTCTTTTTTCAAAAGGGAAGTTTTCCCGTGGGATAAAGAAAACAATACTTCCTAACAGAGCATATGGTATCTTAATGATCGTTATTAATGTGATTAACGCCAACATTAAGGCCATGGTAGATATTTTTATTGGCTTCTTTTCACTCATACACTTGACTACTAGCGCAATAAAAAGAATGCTTGATGCATTTAGTATACCATCATAAGAGTAGGATCCCATGGTTTGAAATACCATTGGAATCGTAGCAGCAAATAAAAATAACGATTTGTATTTAGGGGTTATTTTTATCGCAAGATAAGTAAGCCAAAAATTAAATGCATAGGCACCGATACGCCCAGCTAAAAAGATAAACATTGCTGAGTTACTAATACATCCAGCCAATTTAACAACAATAGCTGGTATTAAGTATGCAATCGCTATATTAGGACTCCGTTGTTTTTCAGTATAAGGTATCTTTTTTAGTTTACTTGGCTGCCATGCTTTTACAAAAGCATTGATACCACTGACCTGGTTCCTCCCCGTTGCATTACTATAATCTAATTTCTTATAGTCTGGAAAATAAATTTCCTGAGACGATATGTTATCATAAGGAAGTTTACTAAAGTTATATTGTGATAAATTTAGTGTTCTAAAAAAATGCTCGAATTCATCCGGGACTTGATATGGAGGTGTAACAATAATTGTTGTACTAAGTAATATACCGATGATGAG
>CAKVJS010000169.1 GCA_934754755.1 uncultured Erysipelotrichales bacterium | reverse complement strand
TTGCACTTACATTATATCATGGAAGAATCCATGAATCTTTTTTTTATACAGTGTTGCACTTAATATGATAATTCACCAATATAAAAAAATAAAGAGGCTGCAAATTATTGTACCTCTTTTATGCATAACATAATACGGATCTGTCAAAGTCTCATCGTGAGATGCAGAAGGTCATAGGCAAAACCGAGCTTCTAATTAATTTAAGCTTTTAAATGCATAACAAACATATGGTATGCATTATTTAATTCCTTTTTTATTTTACCATTTTCTTGCGAGATTCTACATAAGGCAATCTTTTTTAATTGAATATTACCATAAAAAAGGGTATAATGCTAAAGTAATAGGAGGAAAGTTATGAAGAAAAGACCTATCGTTTTATGCATTATGGATGGATATGGATTATCCAATAAGGTGAATGGTAATGCAGTAAAACTTGCGAATACGCCAAATTTAGACGATTTAATAGAATTATACCCAACTACAGGTATTCGTGCTTCTGGAGAAGCCGTTGGTTTACCGGAAGGACAAATGGGAAACAGTGAAGTTGGCCACCTAAATATTGGTGCCGGACGTGTTGTTTATCAATCACTAACATTAATTAATAAAGCTATGGAAGATGGTAGCTTTTATAAAAATGAAGTGCTTGTAAAGGCCGTAAAAAAGGCAAAAGATAATAATACAAAATTACATATATGGGGACTTCTTTCGAGTGGAGGAGTGCACTCTTCGAATGAACATATATATGCTTTATTAAAAATCGCAAAAGAAGAAGGAGTGTCTGATGTATTTGTGCATGCTTTTTTAGATGGACGTGATGTAGCACCAGATAGTGGCGTACATTTTATCCAAGAGTTACTAGATAAAATGAAAGAAATTGGTGTTGGTACGTTAGCGAGTGTATCTGGTAGATATTATGCGATGGATCGTGATAAACGATTTGAACGTTTAGAACTAGCGTATAACGCAATTGTTAGTCAAGAAGGTAATACTTTCGAGGATCCGATTGCGTATGTACAAGAGGGATACGAAAAAGGTGTGTTTGATGAATTTGTTGTACCAGCCTATAATACGAAGTGTAAAGGAACAGTGGAAGATAATGATTCTGTTATTTTTGCGAACTTTAGACCGGATAGAGCGATTCAATTAGCTACTTTAATAACGAATGATGTGTATGATTTCAAACCAAACCGTAAACCGCAAAATCTTACTTTTGTTTGTATGATGAAATATGCGGATAGCGTTAACGGAGAAATTGCCTTTGCATTGCCATCTCTAACAAATACACTGGGAGATTACTTATCAGAACAAGGAATCAAACAGCTTCGAATCGCAGAAACTGAAAAATATGCCCACGTTACATTCTTCTTTGATGGTGGTGTGGATAAAGAAATTGAGGGAGCGAAACGGGTACTGATTAAATCTCCAAAAGTTGCAACCTATGACTTACAACCAGAAATGTCAGCGTATGAAGTAAAAGATCACTTAATTGAAGAATTACACAAAGATGAACATGATGTTGTTATTGTTAACTTTGCGAATTGTGATATGGTTGGTCATACAGGAATTATTCCCGCAACGATTAAAGCAATTGAAGTAGTGGATGATTGCATTGGTGAAATCTATCAAGCGATCACTGCCTTAGGTGGTACTTTATTGATTACTGCCGATCATGGTAACTGTGAAATGTTATTGGATGATCAAAATAATACATATACAGCGCACACTAGTAATCTAGTTCCTTTCATTGTAACAAACAGCCACTTAGCTTTAAAAGAAGATGGTAAATTAGGGGATATAGCCCCAACTATGTTACAATTATTAGGATTAAAGATTCCTAAGGAAATGAATGGTGAATCATTATTAAAATAAAGTGGATACTCATAAGTATTCTTATAGTAGGTATTAGTGGATGTCAAGCATCCACTAATTCTATTAAAAAGGATACCTCTATTCAAGGAATTCAGGAAATAGGTTACCAACAGTTACAAGAAAAGATACAATCAAATAGCCGTTTTGTTCTGTATATTGGTCGACCTGACTGCCCGGATTGTAAGGAATTTTATCCTGTCTTACAAAAATATATTAAAGAACATAAAGGTGTATATGTATACTATGTTAATGTTAAGGCATATCGCGATGCTTCTAGAAAAGAAGGGGCAACGCAAGAAGAAAAAGATTTCTTTACTAAAATGCAACAAGAGCTTTCCTTTCATTGGACACCTACCTTACATTTACAAAAAGGTAAAAAAATAGAAAGCACATATACATATTTAGATAGTGACTATTATAAAATCAAGGACAAGCAAGAAAAGAAGCAGAAAAAGGAACAATTTATTAAATCGTTTACAAATTGGATGGATACAATATATAAGTAGGTGAAAAATATGAAAAAATGTCCACATTGCCATAAATCCATAGGAACTAAAGCAAAGATTTGTCCCTTTTGTGGACAAGCCATAGAAAAAGACCGACATTATAATAAAACCAAAAAAAGGGTAAAAAAACCAAGTTCTTGGATATATATTATCATTGCCTTTGTTTTTATGTTCTCTCCACTTGTTATTGGTTTTTTAATTGATACCAATGATTTTATAACGGTTCCTTCAAGGACGAAGGAAAATAAAATAAAACTGGGTCCATTAGGGGATGTAAAAAAGGATAGAGAATACGAAAGTTTCCATTTTTCTGATTTACAGGCATTTGAAAAGGCCGTTGCAGGACAGGAAAGAGCAGTTGAAGCGATTCGAAATTTTGAAAAGGAATTACTGCAAGTATCTGGTATGAATACAATGGAAAAACAATATGATTTTACCATTACCAATATAAATAATATTCACTATCGTTTGCGCTACAGCCTAAACGTAAATAAACAAGAAGGAATCCAAGTGAATCTAGCCTATGATAGAGGAATCGTCAAAAATGAAATAGAAGTTATTTCTACGGTTAAAGAAAATAAGACCTTCGATGAAATGCGCTTTGATAAAAATAGACAGGAGCAATGGATGAAGATCATTAACTATGTAACTGA
>CAKVJS010000168.1 GCA_934754755.1 uncultured Erysipelotrichales bacterium | reverse complement strand
CTCCTATTCCAAATGCTTTACTGCCGAGAAGGAGCACTAGGTTGGGAATGGACGGAAGTCAAGAATATTCGTCCAGAAGTCATGCCACCAATGAAGATCAGAACTGTTGACCATGAAGCCTGGCAGGAAAGGGGTTTCAGAGTACCAAGAACAATGGCGAATGAAGTCTGCGAAATGTTGGAGGATCGAATCAAAGCTGGAATCATGGAAAGAAGCGATGGACCATATCGCAACCCTTGGTTCCTAGTCAAGAAGAAAAACGGCAAATATCGACTGATCATTGGGGCGATGAAGATGAACAGTGTCACCCTAAGGGATGCCAACATGCCACCTGACGCTGACGAATTCGCTGAAGATTTCGCCGGTTGCAAAGTGGTAACATTAATGGATCTCTTTTCAGGATATGATCAGATATTACTCGATCCAACTAGCAGAGACATAACAGCGATCCAAACGCCAAAAGGACTCTTGAGAATGACCAGACTTGTTCAAGGTGCTACCAACTCTGTGGCCCAGTTTGTGAGAGTAATGGAAATGATATTGCACGATGAAGTACCGAAAACGACAAGGGTGTTCTTGGACGATATAGGGGTGAAAGGAGCGAAGGACGATTATGGAGATAAAGAAAGTGAGGCTTGTCCTGGCTGTCGGAAGTATGTTGTCGAACATCTATTGGCAGTCGACAAGGTGCTCTATCTTCTTGAGCTTGCAGGAGCAACGATATCGATTCCGAAAACCGAATTCTGCCAGAAAGGATGTGTGGCAGTAGGATGGTTGTGCGACTATGATGGTCGACGAGCAAATCCAGCGAAAGTCAAAGCAATTGTTGAGTGGAGGAAGCCCAGAAATCTCACAGATCTTCGTTCCTTTCTAGGGACCGCTGTGTATTTTCGAATTCTCATAAAGGACTTCGCCTTGATATCAGCACCACTCTATGAAGTGACCAAAGGAAAAGACCCGAAATTCTATTGGGGAAAAGATCAACAGGAGGCATTTGAAGCGGTGAAGAAAGCGTTAAGCTCAGATCCGGTTGTTTTGCCACTCAATCCGATGGTCACACCATATGAGCTCATTGTCGCAGTTGATGCCAGCAAAACAGGCTGGGGAGCAGTCCTCATGCAAGTGCAAAGAGGAAGGAGACATCCTGCAAGATACGAATCTGGTATGTGGTCAGAAACAGAAATGAATTACGATGCTGGCAAACGAGAAGCCAGAGCAGCACTCTGTGCACTGAAAAAGTTTCGATCATACCTTTATGGAGTTCACTTTTTGCTCGAAATCGACTCAAAGACCTTAGTCGCTCAGTTAAATCGATCAGCGACAGATTTGCCAGGTGCAGTGGTATCAAACTGGCTGGCATACATGCGACTCTTTGACTTCCAAGTCAAGCATATCGAAGGAAAGAAACATGGAGGACCGGATGGGCTATCGAGAAAGCCTGGGGAACCGTCAGAAAGTCAGACGGAAGGAATCGACGACTATATCTTGGGAGAAATGGGAATGGTGTACGTTGCACCAGAGGAAGTGTCGATCACACGAATACTAGTCGATGGGGCATATTCACAGCAATCGGAGGATTTTGCAAAATGGCTTGTGGCAGGAGAATACCCGACAAATGTTCCAACTGCAGAAATGAAAGCATTCCGAACCAAAGCATTGAAGTTTTTGGTGAGGGATCGACATCTCTTTCATCGCAGAGCACTCCCTAATGAGGAACCAGCGCGGGTGTTAGACTGGAAAGAGGATCAGCAGGCGGTTATCAAAGCCTTGCATGACAAATTGAATCACAGAGGAAGGGATAGCACTTACATTCACGTCAGGAGACGGTACTGGTGGAAAACTATGTACAAAGACGTCACTGAATATTGTAAGTCCTGTCCCGAGTGTCAGTTCAGAGACGCAAAAAGAATGGAAGAACCCTCAAAGATGACTTTCCTCAACCAGTTATTCTATCGCGTCAACATTGACGTCACATATATGCCAAAAGCGCAAGGAAAACGCTATCTGATAGTTGCCCGAGATGACTTTTCATCATGGCCTGAAGCACGAGCACTCGAAAGACTCACGCCTGAAGGAGTGGCAAAATTCTTTTATGAGGAAGTCATTGCCAGGCATGGATTGCCAAGGGAAGTCAGGTTGGACAACGGACCTGAGAACAAGGGAGAAATGGAACGGCTCTTGCAGCAGTTTGGCGTCAGGACCATCAAAATCACAGCCTATAACAGCAAAGGTGCAGGAAACATCGAATCCGGCCACAGAGTATTCCACAATGCTATTGCAAAGGTGACACAAGGGACTGGACGAAAATGGCCAGACCTTCTGCCAGCAGTTTTGTTATCAGACAGAGTGACGACCAAGCGAAGCACTGGAATGTCTCCATTCAGGATGTTGTATGGTTTTGAGGCGATTCTGCCAATCGAAACAGAGATACCAGCATGGAGTTCCATTGACCCAACAGGTGTGACAACAACAGAAGAGCTCCTGCAGTACAGAGCAGAGCAAATTGATCGACGAGATCTCGATATCGAAGAAGCGGCGGCGAGATTGGCGCGAGCCAGAGAGCAGAATGCTGAATATTTCGATAACCACCACGTGGTGCGGCCCGAACAGTTCAAAGCCGGAGATATGGTGCTTAGGCATAACTCCAGATTCTTGAATGAGTATGCCTCTAAGAACAAAGTGAATTTTCGCTGGGTTGGACCATATCTTATCGAGAAAAGCATCGCCGCAGGTGTCTATCGCTTAACAGAGCTGGATGGCACGCCAATCGCCGGAAACGTGCATGGAAGCCATTTAAAACCGTTTATTTGGAGGCACGGATTGGACGAAATGGATATCAGGAGAAGGATCAACCCCGAAATTCAAGAGGAGGAAATGAGGACTGGAATTCGACGAACGCAACGAACAGCTACTCAGCAGCAGCTTGAACCTGTTGTTGAAGAAGCAGAAGAATCAGAATCAGAATCATCAGAAGATGAGTAAGTGTGAGAGAAGTGTTCACACTAACCAAAAGGAATGAAAGAAAACCAGGAAAACACGTGAAAGAAAGCTCAAAGCTTATGGAAAGACAGTACCGCAGACTGACCGCACACTCATTG
>CAKVJS010000167.1 GCA_934754755.1 uncultured Erysipelotrichales bacterium | reverse complement strand
CCTTATATACAATCGCTAGCTGTATTCGGGGATTATTTGGCGACTGGATTATTTATCTGTTAATGCATATGTTTCATTTTAAGGAGCCCGATGCTGCTTTTTTTTACCAAACAATCATTCGTCATAATGTGTACTATATTGTGTTTATTATTTTGCTTATCAGTATTGTCTTTCTATGTCGCTATATGATTCATTCCATGTGTAATTATTTTTCAACCATTGACACCGCTATTGAAAGTCTTGGTAAAGAAAATACATCGATCACACTGCCACAAGAACTATCCTACCTAACAGTCAAGTTACAAATGTGCCAAGAGATTTTAGAAAATAATAGGCAAGCTACGAAAATCGCTGAACAAAAGAAAAACGACCTTGTCTTATACATCGCCCATGATATTAAAACGCCCCTTACTTCGGTTATTGGATATTTAGAATTACTACAGGAATTTCCTGATATACCAATTGAAAAGCGAGCCAAGTATATTTCCATTTCGCTATCTAAGGCTAATCGATTGGAACAATTACTAAATGAATTATTCGAGATAACACGATGGAATTTAGATTCGATGAATGTTATAAAAAAAGAATTTAATTTTACCTTTATGTTAGAACAACTCATTGATGAATTTTATCCGATGTATCATGCCAAAAAATTAACCGTAGAACCAACCATAGTACCGAATTGTATGATACTAGGAGACAGTGATAAATTATCTCGCGTTTTTAATAATGTATTAAAAAATGCGATTGCCTATAGTGACCCCGATACTCCCATTACAATTACAACTACAAAAGTAAGTCAACAAATTATAACGACCATAACCAATATAGGAAAAACGATTGATAAGGAGCACTTGGAAACTATTTTTGAATCCTTTTTCCGTCTAGATAATGCCCGATCCTCTAGCGGTGGTGCCGGATTAGGTCTAGCGATCGCCAAGAAAATTGTGGAAGCACATCAAGGTACCATTGTTGCCTCGAGTGCACAAAGAGAAACATCGTTTGTTGTCACTCTTCCCATAGGAGAAAATATATGAAAATATTAGGACTCATTGTTGAATATAACCCTTTCCATACCGGTCATCTTTACCACTTGGAAAAAGCACAAGAACTCGTTCAACCCGACCTTACCGTCGTCATTATGTCTGGTAACTTTGTGCAGCGGGGTGAACCTGCCATTATCGATAAATGGACGCGCAGTGCGATTGCCCTAGATCATGCCATTGACCTTGTCGTTGAACTTCCCTTTGTGTATGCTGTCCAAAGTGCTGATTATTTTGCCTCTGGCGCGATGAAAATATTGCATGATCTCCATGTCACCGATGTTGTTTTTGGTAGTGAAAGTGGAGATATAACCTCTTTTGAAGCAATCGCTAAAACCTTACAAGAAAAGGAAGATGATTATAATCAAAAGGTCAAAGAATACATGAAACAAGGGTACCGCTATCCCAACGCCTGTAACCAAGCCATTGCTTCCCTGTCGCATACCTCGGTTACGACCCCGAATGATATTTTAGGACTTACCTATGTAAAAGAGAATCTAGTACATAACTATCAAATTCGGATGCACTGTATTAAAAGGACGAATGATTTTCATGCGACAAAGAAACAAAGGATTAGTAGCGCTACTGCCTTGCGCCTTGCAATACAAAAAAACGAGGATGTTTCCAATCAAGTACCCTCTTATCAACATTACCAACACCCGATATTTCTAGAACAACTATTCCCTTACCTTAAGTATAAAATACTAACTACCACTACCCATGATTTACAACAACTTCATTTAGTAGAGGAAGGATTAGAAAACGTACTAAAGAAACATATTGGTAACGTGGATTCCATGTCTGCATTGATCCAACAAGTTACTTCTAAACGATACACCCAGGGACGCATTCAACGAATGTTGATCCATATTGCCTTAAACAATACAAAAGACAGTGTCAAGCAAGCAGTACCCGTTGATTATATTCGTATTTTAGGAATGAACAAAATAGGACAAGCGTATTTACACAGCATTAAAAAGACAAATGTAGTGCCTTGTATTACTACTTTTAGTTCACATCAACATCCTGCCCTAACTTTAGAAATGCAAGCTGCCTATGTATATGGCTGTCTATGCAAGAATCCAAATGCGGCCATAAAAAAAGAGTATAGTCAAATACCCATTATAAAAAACAGATGAGTAAAGTCACCTGTTTTATTTTTGTTCAATATCTTTGATTGCCTCGATTACACTGGAACGAAATCCATTCTTTTCCAAAGAAGTCACACCACGGATGGTAGTACCCCCTGGTGAACAAACGCGATCCTTTATTGCACCAGGATGTCCCATGGTACTTGCATGCAGTTTACTTGCTCCAAGTAACATTTGTGTTACAAGTTGGTATGCATCTTCTCTTGGCAAGCCACAGTACACCCCACCATCAGCTAATGCCTCGATAAATAGGCTAACGAAAGCGGGTGTACATCCCGCTATCGTTCCCGCAATCGATAAAAGTGACCCATCTGCTTCATACCACATTCCAATCGGTTGGAATAGATCCTTTACAAGGGCATATTGTTCTAAGCTTAGAGAATGCTCCTTTTCACAAATCCATATACCTTCTCCAATAGCTACGGATAGGTTCGGAATGATACTTATAATCGGGATATCTCCGATAGATAATAATTTAGCGTAGGAATATCCGGCTACAATCGAGATACAGGTCTTACTTTTTAATAAAGGAATGAGGGGCCGTAACACTTCCTCGATATCTTTTGGTTTTACTGCCACACATATGATATCTGCCTGCTCGATTACTTCCTTCGCACTGCGACAAGCATGCACACCATCCCTCGTAGCGTTCGCTAATAATGAATCCCAATGCTTCGCACAAGCATATATTTGTTTACTTGTAATATTCCCCTGTTTGATTAAACCTGATGCTATGGCTTGGGCCATATTGCCATAACCAATAAATCCAATCGTTTTTTGTGCCATATTATTAGCTCCTTAACACAGCTTTAAATTCTTTTTCTAGACTATTGAGGATCGTCTCCATCGTCATATTTACCGTTTCTTCTTTTAGTGTTTCTTTAGCATTTTGGAAGGTTAAAGAAATCGCCACTGATTTCTTACC
>CAKVJS010000166.1 GCA_934754755.1 uncultured Erysipelotrichales bacterium | reverse complement strand
ATAAAAATTAACATAAAACTAAAAAAAGCTTGTAAATACGTAATTATTATGTATAATGATATCGATGCATTAAATGTATTTTAAGCGTGGGAGGACAAACGTCTGTTTGACCACAGCGCGAATCAATTTTATAAGGAGGAATGTCGCGTGAGTAAAAAAATTGTTAGAATCATGAAAATTCAATTTCCTGCTGGTGGCGCAAAACCAGGTCCAGCGTTGGCTGGTGCCGGGATTCAAATGCCTAAATTCTGTACAGCCTTCAATGATCAAACAAAAGATCGTAAAGGGGAAACAGTCCCAGTTGTACTTACTGTATATGAAGACAAGGATTTTAGTTTTGTATTAAAAACTGCTCCAGCTTCAGAAATGATTAAAAAAGCTTGTGGCATTAAAAAAGGTGCAAGTAAAGCAGGTACAGATGAAGTCGCAACGTTGTCAGTTGATCAATTAAAAGAAATCGCTGCCTACAAAATGCCTGATTTAAATGCTAATGATATTGAAGCGGCAATGAAAATTGTTGCTGGAACAGCTCGTAATATGGGCGTAAAAGTAGAAGCGTAATACAAAATCGTCATTTGTGGAAGGAATAATTCCGCTGACCACTAAGGAGGAAATTATTAATGGCAAAAAAGAGTAAACGATATAATGCTGCTGTTTCCTTGATAGAATCAGGTAAGTCGTATTCTATTGAAGAAGCAATTGCTTTAGTGAAAAAATCAAGTACGGTAAAATTTGATGCAAGTATCGATGTGGCCTTTCGTTTAGGTTTAAACACGAAACATGCAGATCAACAATTACGTGGTGCAACCGTACTACCACATGGTACTGGAAAAGCAAAGAAAGTTCTAGTTATTACAGAAGGTGCCAAAGCGGAAGAAGCAAAAGCTGCTGGTGCTGATGTAGTAGGTGGTAAGGAAATATTAGAAGACATCAAAAAAGGATGGTTAGACTTTGAAGTTCTAATCGCAACACCGGATATGATGGCTGAATTAGGAAAACTAGGACGAATCCTAGGACCTAAGGGCTTAATGCCAAATCCAAAAACAGGAACGGTAACAATGGATGTAACAAAAGCTGTACAAGAAACAAAAGCTGGTAAAGTTACATACCGTACGGATAAAGAAGGTAATGTACATTTACCAATCGGTAGAGCTTCTTTTGAAGAAGAAAAGTTAGTAGAAAACTTTACAAGTATTTATGAACTACTAATGAAATTAAAACCATCCTCAGCGAAAGGTGTCTATATGAAAAATGTAAGCATCTCTTCAACGATGGGACCAAGTATTAAAATAGCTGCATAGCTATCGACACAACCAATATACCGCAGACAGTAACAGGGAAACCTTAATATGTTACCGAGGTGTTCATAGTATATATGTATATATTATTTAGAACCCCCATGCGATTTTAAGGTATGGGGGTTTTATATAACACAAAGTATATTGTTGTATATAGATTTTATAGGAGGTGGAAAAATGTCAGCAGAAGCAATTAAAAGAAAAGAAGTTGTAGTAGATGAGATTGCAAGCAAAATTGAAAAGGCAAATTCTGTTGTTGTCGTTGAATATCGTGGCTTAACAGTAGATGAAGCAACTACATTACGTAGAAATTTACGTGATGAAAATGTTGAATTCAAAGTCTATAAAAACAAGCTTATGCAACGAGCAATGCAAAAGAGTGGATACGAAGGGATCAATGAACAATTAGTTGGACCGAATGCCATTGCCTTTGGTAATGACGATGCTATCGCTCCAGCTAGAGTCTTGGCAAAATTTGCTAAAGATCACGAAGCTTTAGTCTTAAAAACTGGTACGATCGAAGGAAAGATTTTATCTACAGAAGAATTACAAGAAATTGCAACATTACCTGGTCGTGAAGGAATGTACAGTATGTTACTTGGTATGTTACAAGCACCTATCAGCAAAGTTGCCAGAGTTGTTCAGGCAGTTGCCGATAGTAAAGAACAAGCATAAACTAAAAAAATGGAGGAAAATAGTATGGCAAAGTTAACACATGAAGATATATTATCATATTTAGAAGAAGCAACAATTTTAGAATTAAATGACTTAGTAAAAGCGATTGAAGAAAAATTCGACGTTACAGCTGCTGCACCAGTTGCTGTTGCTGCCGCTGGAGAAGCTGATTCTGGAGAACCAGCACAAGTGACGGTTACATTAACAGAAGCGGGAGCAACAAAAGTTGCCGTTATTAAAGCTGTTCGTGAAATTACTGGATTAGGTCTAGTAGATGCTAAAGGATTAGTAGACAAGGCACCAGCTACTATTAAAGAAAATATTTCTGCTGATGAAGCTAAAGAAATCAAAGAAAAATTAGAAGCTGCTGGAGCTTCTGTAGAAGTTAAATAAGAATGATACATAAGGGCTCCTCGGAGCTCTTATTATTTTTATAAAAGATGCGACATTATTATACAGATAATAGCGATCTTATCAGCGAAAGTCATAGCTTTACTTTTACGTATCAAACAAAAAATATTGTTTTTACAACCGATCGAGGTGTGTTTTCAAAACAGATGATCGATTATGGTACTCGTGTACTGCTTTCTTCTATCCGGATTAATAAGCATCACCAACATATTCTTGATGTGGGATGTGGATACGGCGGGTTAGGAATTAGTTTAAAGGTGGCGAATCCGCATATAAAGGTTGATCTAGTTGATATTAACAGCCGGGCCCTGACACTTTGTAAGTACAATATAGAACAAAATAAACTTCCGGATATGCATGTTTATTATAGTGATATATATGAACAAGTTACTGGATGCTATGATATGATTCTAAGCAATCCGCCCATTCGAGCCGGAAAAAAGGTAGTACAGACTATTTTAAAAGATAGCTATACACATTTAAAGGATACGGGAGAGTTGTGGATCGTGATTCAAAAAAAACAAGGGGCACCTTCTGCTATGAAAATGATGGAAGCGATCTTTAACAACGTAACGATTGTAAAACGAGATAAAGGATACTATGTATTGAAAGCAGTAAAATAGGACATCAGAAATGATGTTTTTTCTTATTATCATTCCTGATTCATAAAAAAACACAATTCGAACAAAAAACATTTGACTATTATTTATTTTTATGATAAAGTATTTAAATGCCTATTCGTGT
>CAKVJS010000165.1 GCA_934754755.1 uncultured Erysipelotrichales bacterium | reverse complement strand
AGTATAATTACGTCCCATTTTCTTTAATACTGCATTATTACCCGATTGCACAGGTAAATGAATGGCTGGCATAATATTCTCATACTGTGCTATGATATCGATCATTTCCTGCGAAAAATCCCAAGGATGACTTGTTGTAAAGCGAATTCTAGGAATTCCTGTTTTAGCAACATCCTCCAACAAGTTCGCAAAGGAATAACCCATATCCATATCTTTTCCGTAACTATTAACATTTTGTCCTAACAATGTAATTTCTTGATAGCCTTCTAGAACTAACTGTTCAACCTCTTGAATAATGTCTGTATACTTTCTAGAACGCTCTTTTCCTCGTGTATAGGGGACAATACAGTAGGTACAAAACTTATCACATCCGTACATAATATTCACCCACGCCTTATATTTAGCAGCACGATTGACCGGGACGTTCTCAATCACATCTCCCTCTTTTGACCAGACCTCAACAACTTGTTCCCGATCAAACATGGCTTCTTTTAATAGCACAGGTAATTGATGGATATTATGGGTACCAAAGATAATATCCACGTGCGGATGTTTTTCTAACATCCTTTTAACTACTACTTCTTCTTGAGCCATGCATCCGCACATACCAAAAATAAGATTTGGGTTTGTTTTCTTTAAATTCTTAATATAGCCAACTTTTCCAAATACTTTTTCCTCGGCATTCTCCCGTATTGCACAAGTATTTAATAAAATAATATCGGCTTGTTCAATAGTATCCGTACTAACATAATCAATCATTTCTAAAATCCCACTTAACGTTTCGCTATCTCGCTCGTTAGCTTGACAACCATAGGTATGGATATAATATTTCTTACCGCTACCAATATGCGCAATCTCTTTGGGTATATAAAAAGCATCCGTATAGTGTTGGGTTCTATCCTTTGTCCTTCGCTTTGCATTTTGCATGGATGGTTTTGTAAAATAGGTACTATAATCTTTCATCTTTTTCACTCACTTTTCTAAAACTATTATATACAATATAGTACAATTTTACTATGATTGCAATTTAATTAGCGCATCTATTTATAAATTTTAAGTATTTTAAAAGGGAAAATCACTTTTCCCTCTTGTAATTATTTTAACTCAACAACCAAGCGTAACGCAGTGATTTCTTTTTCATCAATAATTAGATCATGAAAAGAAGGGATACAAACTAATTCTTTACCGGTAGTAATAATATATCCACGGGCGATAGCCATAGCTTTCATGGCTTGGTTTAATGCGGCAGCACCAATTACTTGTATCTGTATTTTGTCATGTTCTCGAATCATACTGGCGATAGCCCCGGCGACACTATTTGGGACTGATTTTGATGATACTTTTATAGTTTCCATGTATAGTCCTCCTCTTTAGAGTATATGTAAGGTAAGGGAGAATATGAAAAAGACATCCCTAAAAGGGATGGTCTTCATTAATCAATATTCGTTCAATATTAGTAGGCTGGTACTGATCATCAAAAGTAAGTACAACAGCGGATATTTGTCCACTACCCGTAGCTAAGGTAAAAGGAGCATGAAATCCTTTCATCCTTGTTACAATACTATCTAGATCGCATCCAATCGCTGAATGGTAAGGTCCGGTCATCCCGACATCCGATATAAATGCTAAACTACCGTCGATGATTTTTTCATCAGCTGTTTGTACATGCGTATGCGTTCCTAATACTGCGCTACATCGATCTTTAACATAATGCGCAAAGGAAATTTTTTCCGATGTTGCTTCTCCATGAAAATCAATAATATGAATATCATTTTCCATAGCTAAATAATCATCAATCAGGGATAATGGGTTGGTCGAACGATTATCCATAAACGCCAGTCCTAACACACTTGTTACTCTTATTTTAGTATTCTTAATCGTAAATAATCTAGAACCAATACCTGGTAAAAAACTAGATTGATTAATGGGCACAAGCAATCGATCTGCCTCATCTATATAATTAAATAATTCCTTGTTATCAAAGGTATGATTTCCCATTGTCATAACGTCAACGCCAAGAAAGGTAAAGAAATCATAATGTTTCTTTGATAATCCTTTACCATGTGTTGCATTTTCAACATTCGCAATGATAAAGTCAATCGCATATCTTTGTTTAATACGATGCAAATAATTTTCCAACATATCGCGACCAATGGATGACATAACATCACCAATAAATAATATTTTCATATACTCTCCTATTTTGCGATCTCACTGGCACGCAGTTCACGAATTACAGTAACTTTAATATGTCCTGGATAAGTTAACTCATCTTCAATTTTTTTACGAATATCGCGGGCAATTTTATGACTTGCGACATCATCCACCTTATTGGGCTTAACTACAATACGGATTTCTCGTCCGGCTTGAATCGCATATACCCGATCTACGCCCTTAAACGATTTGGCCATATCTTCTAATTTTTCTAATCTTTGGATATAGTTTTGCATGGTTTCACTACGGCTTCCTGGTCTAGCTGCCGATAAGGTATCCGCTGCAGCGACCAACTCAGAAATGACACTGGTCGCTGGTACTTCGCCATGATGCGATTCTATCGCATTAATAACAACTGGATGTTCCCCATATTTCCTAGCGAATTTCGATCCTAATTCAACATGGCTTCCTTCCATTTCATGATCAATAGCTTTACCTATATCATGCAATAAACCGGCTCTTCTTGCCAATTGTTGATTCAATCCTAATTCGGCTGCCATAATACCCGTAAAGTGGGCTACTTCTAGGGAATGTTGCAGGGCATTTTGACCATAACTTGTACGGTATTTCATTTTTCCAAGCAATATAATAATCTCTTTATCAACCCGCGATAGACCCAATTCAAAGATCGTATCTTCACCTGTCTTACGGATGACTTCTTGCAATTCTTTTCTTGTTTTTAGAACGACTTCTTCAATCCGTCCCGGTTGAATACGCCCATCATGAATTAATGTTTCTAAGGCTAATCGCGCGATTTCTCTGCGAATAGGATCAAAACATGAAATCGTAATAACTTCTGGGGTATCATCAATAATTAAATCAACACCGGTTAATTGTTCAATCGTTTTAATATTTCTTCCTTCTCGTCCAATAATCCGACCCTTCATTTCTTCACTAGGCAAGGTAATCACACTGACTGTTTTTTCTGCTGTTTCTTCTTGGGCATAACGATTG
>CAKVJS010000164.1 GCA_934754755.1 uncultured Erysipelotrichales bacterium | reverse complement strand
GAATTATTTCTTATCTCCTTTGAGGTTAAGAAATAATATAGTTGTTATTAGAATTCATGATTGTATAAGATTATAAAAATAAATGGGGGTTTTTTATGAATAAAAAAATAATTATCAGTTTACTATCTATTATAAGTCTATTTATAGCTATACCAACGCCAGTATATGCGAACTTTGATTTTAAGAATACAGTTCGAGATATGGAGGGAAATCGAATTTCACAAGACCATAGGTATCTGATTCATATCTATAAGCCGGATGGCACTGGTGATTTTTATGTCACTCATAATAATATAAGTCTTAGTTATTTAAGTATAACCGATGATCGTAGTAAGGCAGATCAATACTATTTTACCGGTGATAGAAATACCTATGACCCTGGAGAAAATACCGCAAACGGTAAATGTAACTATAAATGGATAGCGAGCAGTAATTTCGATCAAGTAAATTATTATGACAATGATATGTTTATTGTGGGAGGTTATGCAGATATCGCAAGATTTGGGTTTTTAAGAATTACAGGTGACCGTGATTATAAATACTTTTTACTAGTTAATAGGGGGACTATAACTATAAATTTTAATGAAAATAAATTTAAAAGTTATAATGGTGATAATTTTATATTATCCTTTGAATTAGTTGAATAGGAGTATAGATCATAGTAAGAGAATCTATAGAGTTCTATCATTGCTATATAAATTTATCCTTCAATGATAGATAATTACTACTATGGGTGATATTTTATGATGATCATAGCAATGAAAAGGCCATTGGAGATAATCTAATGGCTCATTTTGAGTTGAATATTAACAAATGATGCCCTAGGGGAAGCTAGCTCCCATTAATGTAATGGGGAGTAGTAACAGATAGAAAGAGGTAATGAAAGATATTGCCTCACTAACCCTTTATCCATATGAGGGCTAGATAGATCGCAATACTTAAAAATAACAAGGATCATATTAAAAAGAGTTATATTATTTTATAATTGCCTTTATAAAAATGGAACATCTAATTAATCACTAATGCTAGAAAAGGGAGTATTAAGTTTTTTGATGAACGGGATAGTCGCTTAGAAATTGGATGAAAAAATAATAAATGAAAAGCACAATTGTGATGTGAAATTAGTATACGATTAGGGTGTAGAAAGAATACCGGTATAGATTCTACAGAAAAAGGAGGAATTTATATATGGATGCAAATATCCTAAAAGTACAAAAATATTTAAATAGTATGTATGGTCATCGAAGCGAATGGGTTCATTTGGTGGAAAATGGTAATACTGGGTCATTAGTATGCCAAGGGTTAATTCGAGCATTTCAAATTCAAAATAATATAACACCAGTAACCGGCGTGATTGGGGATCTAACATTAAATAAAATGCGATCATTGAAGGTCATTTCAAAAATGAATCCAGATGATACGTCGGATCCTAATGTAAGTATTATCCAGTGTGCCTTATTTGTTAAAGGTTATAGTGCGGGTGGAATTACAGGTGTTTATTATAATACAGGTGTCAAAGCGGTAAGTGAGTATCAGGGAGACGCTAATCTAAAGGTTTCTGGACTTATTGACTGGAAAGTGTGGATGGGTTTAGTATCTCTAAATTGGTTTAAAAAGACTGGTAGAGGAGACTCGTATATTACTACTATACAAAGGCAATTAAATGCAGATTGGTCAGACATTATTGGAGTTGGTCCTTGTGATGGAGTGGTTTCCCGCTTTACTGCCTATGCACTCATTGCTTCTTTACAGGCGGCAGAAGGTATTTATACTAGTTTTATTGGAAGCCTAGATGGAACTAACTTTGGTAAAAAGACAAGTGATCTGTTCCCAGCTGTACTAAAGCAAAACCAAAATGGAAGTTATGTAAAATATAATAAGCTAGTCCAATATGGATTGTATATGAATGGCTATAATCCTGGGAGATTTGATGGAATTTTCGATGCTGCAACAGCGAATGGAGTAGCCAAATTTCAGGAGTTCTATGCACTTACTGGAATTGGCTTAGTTAATAGTGGAGAAGTAAATTGTGCAACAATGAAGTCTTTATTAACTAGTAAAGGTGACACAGGAAGAAGTGCTAAGGCCTGTGACTGCGCTACCGTATTAAACGCCGCCCAAGCAAGGGATTTAAAAAATGCTGGGTATCAAATTGTCGGACGATATTTAACCGGTAAAGTAGGAGCTAATACTCGAAAGTTCTTAACCTTTGAAGAAATAAAGAATATTCAGGCTGCAGGATTACGAGTATTTCCAATTTATCAAGATGGAGGGTATCGATTAGAATATTTTCAACAAGAGGGACAAGGATCCATAGATGGTAATGCTGCTATTGAGGCAGCGCAAAGAATTGGTATCCCTAGGGGAACAATTATTTATTTTGCGGTAGATTTTGATTGTTATGGATTTGAGATGGATTCTTTTATAGTGCCCTATTTTAAAAGGGTTCAAATGGCATTTAACGGGGTAAAGAATACGAAGAATTATAAAGTTGGAATCTATGCGCCTAGATATATTTGTACAACTATTAGTAATAGGGGACTAGTAAGTTCATCCTTTGTTGCAGATATGTCGAGTGGCTTTAGTTGCAATCTTGGATATCCAATTCCTAAGAATTGGGCTTTTGATCAATTCTATGAACTATGTATACCGAATGGAAATCAATTTCCGTCATCGCCTTCCTTTGATCTAGATAAAGTTGGATATTCAGGTAGAGATAGTGGTATTGCTGTATTCGACCATATGCCATATCTATCTCCCGATCAATTAGCAAAAAAAAGTCAAGATATAGCCATTGGGGCGCAACGGGATAACTATGTATATAATGTTATGGACCCATTAGGGTATCTTGGTAACATAAAGGGAAGCATTAATTATGATGGAAGAGAAATTGTCCTTGGAGAATCTTTTGATGGCGGTATTCATGTTAGTATTACAGCAAAAATTAGTGGCGAGTATTCCTTCAAATCGGATAGTGCGCCTATCAAGATTACATTAAATAATGATGGTAGTTTATCCTCATCGTGTTCTGCGGAGATTGATAATTTAACGTTAAGTGCAGGTTCAAAATTAGATGATTTTGAGGGGTCTATGTATATCAATGGACTAAAAGTTACTTTAAAAAAGATTGCTTTGAAGGTTTCGACAGGGAATATTGGATTTAAGTTCGGCACTAGTAAGACTGGTGG
>CAKVJS010000163.1 GCA_934754755.1 uncultured Erysipelotrichales bacterium | reverse complement strand
TGGAATGTCTTTTTAATATAGGTTGCGGCATTTTTGTTTTTAGAAAAGTCTACATAATATAGATTTTTACTTCGATTTTTCTGTGTCACATTTTTCATTGTTTCTTGATATGAAATCGTAGTCTGTTCTTTATTATTTCCTGCTACAACGATAAAGGATTCTTTATTTTTTATTTTAGACTCTACCTTTTCTTGCGATAGTGTAGTGTAGGAAGTGTACATCACCTTGTTATAGACAAACAATCCTAAAAAGGCAACAATAACAATACCAAACACACTGATCTCTTTCCACATTTTTTTAATTTTATTCATGACTTACCTCCTGAATCTTCTTAATAATACCAAAAAAACAAGGAGGTTACAATACTTTAAAGAGGGGATCATCGAAAGAATAAAAAACCCATGGGTATATAAACAAACAAAGTAATAAAAGAAGAATATATATGGAGTAGCTTAGGTAAAAGTATGTAAAAGCTAGATGGAGGTGAGGTATGAATATACTTCTTATTAGTGGATATTGGACTAATAAAGAAGCTGTTTCAGGGGATTATTTAGAGGCTAATACAACGATAGAGATTATTAAGAAATTGGAACGACTGTTAACAGGATATGCGAATGTTACGGTATATCCTTTAGAACGTAATGCAACAATGGATTTGTGTACGGGCGACTGGCAAGTGGGATGGAGTTTTGACTATGTGTTAGAATTGCAATTTAATGTTGGTGGTGGTACAGGTTCACAAATATATGTTACCTCAGAACAAAAAAAGACAAAACTAGAAGAAAAAATGTTGCAGTATTTAGAATTGTTCTTCCACAATGGAGGGGTTATGAAAAATGATCTATTTGTTATTAAAACCGCAAATGAACATGGAATACCCAGTGCTTTATTGCAGCCCTGCTATATTGATAATCCGTTAGATATGGCCATCTATGAAAAAGCAAAGGATCGTATTAGTACACTTATAACAGTAGCTATTGTCCAAGAATTTCATTTAGATTCTACAATTGACAAATTTTATAAAGTTCCCAGATGCAAAGGGTTAGGACTCATACAAGCCTTGCAATCAATCGATGTGGATAGTAGTTATTGTAATCGAAGAATGATAGCGCAAAAAAATGGAATTAAGCAGTATCGAGGGGATGCTATGCAAGATAAAATACTACTTTTTCTATTGTATCATGGCAAATTAAAGAAATAGCTTAACGTACTCATAAAGGGGGTGATAAATACGAAAATACTACTCATTAGTGGTCATGGGGCTGGCGATCCAGGGGCTGTTTCAGGAAGTTACCAAGAGGCAAAACTAACTCGGGAAGTGGTTAAACTAGTTTCCCCAAAATTAGGGAAACATGCAAAAGTAACCGTGTATCCATCGGGACGAGATGCCGTAAAAGACATTCAAAATGGTGCCTGGCAAGCTGGTTGGAATTATGATTATCTATTAGAAATACACTTTAATTCCGGTGGTGGAACCGGATCAGAAATATATGTTACGCAAAGAGAAGCTGGAATCACGGTAGAACAGGCAATATTAAAGAAATTAGAAAAATTTTATCGTAATAGGGGCGTTAAAAGAACTGATTTCTTAGTTATTAAAACAGCCAAAAACCATGGAATATCAAGTGCTTTATTAGAAGTGTGCTTTGTCGATAGCAAAGCAGATATGGAAACGTATAAAAAGAATAAAGCAGGTATTAGCGATGCCATTGTTGCGGGTGTCGTTAAGGGATTCAATTTAAAATCGGAATAAGGTCTAAAAAACCTACTGGTAGTTAGCTACCAATAGGTAAAATTTCTTCAACCGCCTTAATAAAGGCCTTGTTTTCACTCGGTAAACCAACACTCACACGATTATACTTGGCACCAAAATTTCGAATATAGATACCGCGTTTCTTTAATTCACTAGTCATGGCGTGAGCATTCATATTAGCTGCAAAATAAACAAAACTTGCGGATGATTCAACTACCTCGCATCCGAGTCGGCGCAACTCCTTCATTATATAATTTCGTCCTTTGGTATTATTGGCTATTGATGCCTTTACGTGATCCATATCATTCATGGCTGTCCGTACTGCAATATAAGCCAAGCGATTAGGACTATAGTTTGCTTCCACAATACCCAAATATTTAGCTATCGCCGGGATCGTAATGGCATAACCAAAACGGATACCCGCGAGTCCAAATACTTTGGAAAAGGTACGCAGAACGATAACCTTCTTGTTACTCTTAATAAACTTTGTGGCATCATGATAATTCTTCTCGGTAACCCACTCAATATACGCTTCATCAATAACGGTAATTACATGATCCGGGACATGATCGATAAAGGTTTGTAAATCCTCATTGCTCATTTTCGTGCCGGTAGGATTGTTTGGATTTACAATCACACATAATTTTGTTCGATTTGTAATGGATCGTAAAAGTTGATTGCCATCAGTTACAAAGTTATTACTAGCAACAGAAACTACTTTAGCACCATAGCGACTAGGTAAAGATACGTATGCAGGATACGTGGGTGAGCATAATAAAACCTCATCATCTGGATTCAAAAAGACATCACCAATGGCATAAATAAGCGATAGTGATCCATTGGCCATGCATATGTTTTCCGGCTCGAAATGCAACCAATTAGCAAGCGCCTGACGGGTAGTTTCGATTTGTTCAAAGGGATACAAGTAAATGTTTTTTAATTCTGATTGAATAGCAGCTAGTACTTTCGGAGAAGGGCCTAAATGGTTCTCATTAGCATTCATTTTAATAGGCTCTTTTCCGTCAACCGTACGTGGTAATGCCTTTCCGGAAAGTACATAACCTTGCGCTTCCTTAATAGGTTCTCTTAGTAGGTCATAAATATCCATAATTCCTCCTTTATATACATAGTATTTAATATATAATTTATGCGAGATATAAAATAATTAGTGGGTAATTAGTACATAGTAGTATATAAGTATATGTAAGTAAGCTTCAACAATGACTACTTTTGATTATTATACCATCTAAATGATACGGTTTTGAAACTTATTCCTTTCTTATATTTAAAATTTACTCTTTATCATGTATATGTTATAATAAAGGGGTACCATACTGGTACAAAAATTTCATTTTAAATCTCCAATCGGGGGCTGTTGCCTCCTCTTTTTCTTATATAGATGACAGTAGTCATTAAATAAAGAGCGATTTATTATAAAATTTTATCGTTTTGATAA
>CAKVJS010000162.1 GCA_934754755.1 uncultured Erysipelotrichales bacterium | reverse complement strand
TGTGGTGATAAGTTTAATGCAAAGGGACCTATTTTCGAACAACGAAAAAAAGCACTAGGCCATTATGGCATGAGTACGGATAAGATAAGTAAAACAGGGTATTCTCATATGATGATTACAGGTTATACCAATCACTATACGGTACAGTATAAATATCAAACTACCTTATCATCTGCGTTTATAAATGAAAGTTTACGTTAACGATTGACAGAAATTCTAATATCGTTTATCATATAGGCAATATAACAAAAACAGTGAAGAGAATAGTAGTATATGGATGCGTATAGAGAGTTCTTGGTTGGTGAAAAAGGACCGTAGAAGTATATGAATATGGCCTTGGAGTTTACGTACCGAGCAATCAGTAAGGCTACGTCGGAATCATCCGTTATCATGATGGGTATATGTATATACTCAAAAAGGAAATAATTGTGAGATTATTTTAAATTAAGGTGGTACCATGTTCACTCATCCTTATGCGGGGTGAGTTTTTTGTTATAAAAAAGATTAGGGAGGTTATGTATGAAACTATGGAAAAAGCTAATCATTACAAGTATTTGTGTGATTACATTGGTTGGTTGTGGTAGTAAGTCTAAAAGAAGTGATGTAGGTGATGCTAAAGAGGTTGAGGGGATTATTACACCACAGGGAAAAGACGATACGATAAAAATTGGTGTAACAGCGATTCCTCATGGGGAAATCATGAAGGAAGTCGTAGAGAAAAAATTGTTAAAGGCAGGATGGGAAGTAGATATTATAACCTTTAATGATTATGTACAACCGAATACAAGTTTAAAAGATGGCGAAATTGATGCGAATTTCTATCAGACGGATTCCTATTTAAAGGATCAAAGTAAACAAAGAAATCTAGACTTAGTAAATGTCGCTAATATACATCTTGAACCGATGGGATTGTACTCCAATGCATATAAAGATATAAATAAGTTAAAAGATGGAGCTACTATTGCGATTCCCAATGCGGGATCCAATGAATCTAGGGCAATTCAATTTCTAGCGAGTCAAAAACTGATTGAAGTAGATTCCTCAAAAGGTCCGTATACGCTAAAAAGTATTAAGAAGAATCCCCATAAATTTAAAATTACGCAATTGGATCCTGCTAACTTAGCGCGCTCCTTAGACGATGTAGATATGGCTGTGATTAATGCGAATTTCGCATTAGAGGCGAAGTTAAATCCAAACAAAGATGCTTTGCGTTTAGAAAATACAGATATTCCAGATATAGCATCTTTTTATAACTGTTTAGTTGTACCAGCAGGCCAAGAAAATACAAACAAAACGAAAGCTTTAAAGCAGGCATTACAAAGTAAGGAAGTAAAAAAATATATAGAAACAAAATATAAGGGAGCTGTGACTCCTGTATTCTAATAAAGAAATTAGGTGAACAATTGTGATTACAATAGATAAGGTAAGCAAACGAGTCGGAAGTACAGATATTCTAAAAAATATTACACTCAATATCGATTCCGGTGATATATATGGGATTATTGGGGAGAGTGGGGCCGGTAAATCAACCTTACTACGTTGTATTAATGGATTAGAAACGTATCAAGAAGGAACCATTTTAGTGGCCAATCAAGTAATATCAACAGCCTCTAAAAGAGAACTCCGTCATATGCAAAAGAATATGGGGATGATCTTTCAACATTTCCATTTATTACAACGTTGCAACGTATATGATAATGTAGCATTGCCATTACAATTTTGGAAACAAAATAAAAACAGTCCAGCTAATCAAAAGAAGATTATAGACTTACTAAAGTTGGTAGGGTTATACGATAAAAAGGATGCCTATCCGAATCAATTGAGTGGCGGTCAAAAGCAACGGGTGGCCATTGCCCGAGCCCTAGTACTCGATCCACAAATTGTTTTATGTGATGAGGCAACTTCTGCCTTGGATCCAAGGATGACTAAAGATATACTATCCCTATTATCTAAAATTAATCGGGAATTGAATATTACTATTGTCATGGTTACTCATCAGATGGAAGTGGTAAAGGAAGTTTGTAATAAGGTTGCCCTTATGCGTCAAGGTGAAATTATTGCCCAGGGAAAACCAGAAGATATCTTTTTAAAGCCGCATCCCAAGCTACAATCCTTTGTTGATGACCACGTCGCGTATTTACCAAAAGAGGGAGACAATATTAAGATATTTTTTACTGATCAAAATGCGAATTCATACATTATTACGGAATTAGCCCGTACTTTACAGATACATTTTTCGATCTGTCAGGGTACATTAGAAAATTATCGAGGTATGATGATGGGAAGTCTAATTATTAATGTACAAAAAAAGGATACCTCAAAAATTACGCAGTATTTACAAGATAAGCAGATGATATGGGAGGTAGTATAAGTATGTATGATACAATTTTAAATGGAGCTATAGAAACGCTAATTATGGTTTTTGGATCTACGATCCTTTCCGTTATCATCGGTTTTTTACCAGCGATTATGTTGACTCTTAGTGCGTCGGATGGGTTGCGCCCGAATGCTTGGGTATATCGCATATTGGACTATATCGTCAATATTTTACGTAGTTTTCCTTTTATTATATTAATGGTCATCGTCATACCTTTTACTCGTCTTGTCGCCGGTAAAGCGATCGGAACTACAGCAGCGATCGTACCCTTAACAATTTCGGCAATCCCCTTTGTCGCAAGAGTGTTAGAAACAGCTATGCGACAAGTTGATAAAGGACTAATAGAAGCCGCAAAATCCTTTGGGGCTAGTGACCTACAAATTATTCGACGCGTATATATTAAGGAGGCCTTACCTGGCATTATTTCTGGTATTACTTTGACAATGGTAAGTCTGATTGGCTACAGTGCGATGGGCGGTGCCATTGGTGCTGGTGGTTTAGGTGATGTTGCCATTCGCTATGGGTATCAGGCATATCAAGTATCTTACTTAGTCGTAACAAGTATCGTTTTAATTGTCTTTGTGCAGCTTATTCAAGGTATTGGTAATTTTATATATCGAAAACTCTGATTGGCTATACTTTATAAAATATATAGCTTAATCAAACAAAATACTACATAGGGATATCTATATAATATCAGGGAATAGGGGGGATTCTCTTGGATACAAAACGTGGATATCCCTATATTGATTACTTTCGGGTTATTGCAGCTGTTTTAGTAATTACGATTCATATGCACCCTTTAGAGGATATCAATTGGACACTGGATATTTTTATATCACATGCATTGGCACGCCTCGCTGTTC
>CAKVJS010000161.1 GCA_934754755.1 uncultured Erysipelotrichales bacterium | reverse complement strand
TTTTAGAGATTTATAACGATGGTGATTCCATTGATGAGGAATCTATAGAAAGTCTATTTAAACCATATGAAAAGGGAGTCAAGGGACAATTTGGATTAGGTCTTGCGATTGTCTATAAAATTGTTACGATGTATGGTTACTCGTTAACGGCTAGAAATCACACAGTTGGGGTTAGTTTTCGAATACAAAAGAATAAAGAAGAAGAAACAAATTAGGATTAAATCAAATTGGAGAAGATGTTTAACTGAGTTAAGCATCTTTTTTAATACTCTCTACTAAAAAAATCCCTCTATGGGGGATTTTCAGCGATTGCTTTTTTCTTTATAGGAATATATACAGCCACAATAATCTTGACGGTATAGACCAAACTCTTTTGCTAACTGTACCGACTTATAATATCCATTATCTTTTTTAAAGTCACTAAATAGAAATTGTGTGTGTTCATTCAATGTTAAATCTTTTCCTATTTCATTAATCCACTGGCTATTTTTATGAGGGGATATGCTAAGAACTGTCGTCCAATAATCATATCTATGATTTGAAGCATAACGATAAGCATCTTTCATTCGCAGTTCATAACATTGGTAACATCGTTTGCCACCTTCCGGGCTACTTCCATCAACTTGTTGCAACCAATACTTTGCATCGTAGGGATGCTCTATTACTTTTATGGTAGGGTCAAATTCTTCTATAAAATGCAGTAATTCTTGCAATCGACGTTGATACTCCTGTAATGGATATATATTGGAATTACTATAATAGATTGTGATGATAAAGTACTGCCGTAATTCCTTGATAACATTACTGGCGCAAGGGCCACAACAAACATGTAATAGTAAGGTTGGTTTAGTTGTTAGAGAGGCGATTTGTTCTAAAAATACTTTATGATAGTTTACTTTATTCATATTAAAAACATGCAATCGCCAAAGGAGAAAAAGCGATATTCTTGTTCAATGGCTTCTTCATAGGCATGTAATATATAGTCTCGGGAAGAAAAAGCACTCACTAACATCAGTAATGTTGATTTAGGTAAATGGAAGTTCGTAATTAAGCCATCAATGGCCTCATATGTATAACCTGGATAAATAAAGATATTCGTATGTTCAGCTGTTGCTTTGAATTGTCCATATTTTTTAATATTACTTTCCAATACACGGGTACTTGTTGTTCCCACACTAATAATTCTTTGTTTATTAACCTTAGCCTGATTTAAGATCTTTGCACTATGTTCATCTAATGAGTACCACTCACTATGCATATGATGTTTTTCAATGGTTTCTTCTTTAACCGGGCGGAAGGTACCTAAACCTACATGTAAAGTAACATCAACGATCGTAATTCCCTTATCTTTTAGTGTTTGTAGTATAGCATCGGTAAAGTGTAATCCGGCAGTTGGTGCAGCAGCACTACCTTCTTCTTTTGCATATACCGTTTGGTACCGATTATTATCGCTTAATTGTTCTTTAATATAAGGAGGTAAAGGCATAGTTCCTAACTGATCGAGTATTTCATAGAATACCCCTGTATAAAGCATCGCAAATTCACGTAATCCTTCTTCTTTCACAGCTGTGCAACGAGCTTGTAAAAGGCCATTACCAAAAGTAATGATGGTTCCTACTTTAACAATTCTGGCATTACCAACCAGACATTGCCAATGATCTTTTGTTATTTCTTGTAATAATAGTAATTCAACATGACCGTTTGTTTCTTCCTTGATCCCTTGCAAGCGGGCGGGAATAACCTTTGTATTATTGCGCACTAATATATCCGTTGGTTGTAAGTACTGGATAATATCGTAAAAATGAGTATGGGTAATAGCTCCGGTTTTACGATTTACAACCATTAGTTTAGAAGTATCCCTTTTTTCCAAGGGTGTCTGTGCAATCAATGTTTCTGGTAAATTGAAATTGAATTCTTCTAGTTTCATTTAAAAGGCCCTCTTATATACATCATGTCCATACAAATCTAAAAATTTGTTCTTATAATCTAATAGGCGATCTTCTTTAATCGCTTGTTGGATATTTTTTGCTAGGTGCAATAAGAAATGTACATTATGAATCGATACGAGTGTTTTTCCAAAAATTTCCTCTGCCTTGTGTAAATGTCTTATATAGGCTCGCGTATAATGCTGACAAGCGTAACAATGACAGTTTTCATCTAGCGGATTAAAATCATATTTAAATTTTTCATTATTAATATTTAATCTACCTTTACTCGTCATCACAGCACCATGGCGAGCAACCCGAGTAGGCAATACGCAATCAAACATATCGACACCACGAATAGCACCCTCAATTAAATCAATGGGGTTCCCTACACCCATTAAATAGCGTGGCTTATCAGTAGGTAACCAGGGAATGGTATCATCAATCATCGCATACATAACATCTTTTGGCTCACCAACGCTGGTACCACCAATCGCGTATCCAGGGAAATTTTGTGCCACTAATTCCTTAGCGCAATATTCGCGTAATTTTGGATAGGAACCACCTTGTACAATACCAAATAAGGACTGTTTTGTAGTATTAGTATGGGCTGCTTTACCACGTTTAGCCCAGCGTAAGGTTCTTTCCACACTATTTTTCATATATTCATAACTTGCTGGATAGGGAGCACACTCATCTAGTGACATAATAATATCAGCACCTAATTGATTTTGAATAGCGATGGATTTTTCAGGCGATAAAAAAAGAGTTTTACCATCAACAATACTTTTAAAGGTAACACCTTCTTCTTCAATCTTTCTTGTTTTACCTAAAGAGAAAACTTGAAAGCCACCACTATCGGTTAACATTGGACCTGGGTAGTTCATAAAAGTATGTAATCCCCCGGCCTGTGCTACTACGTCTTCCCCAGGGCGCAACCATAAATGGTAGGTATTCGATAAAACAACGCCAGCTCCCATATCGGTTAAGTATTCGGGGGCAATTCCTTTTACGCTCGCTAAAGTTCCTACTGGCATAAACATAGGTGTTTCTACATCCCCATGGGGAGTATGTATAATACCATAGCGCGCACCAGTTTGTTTACATGTATGTAATAATTCATAGGTAATAGCATTCATATGTACCTTCCTCCTTAAAAACATTCCTTATTATACCCTAATAGACAGATAAAAACAATTTACATAGAGTGAATATAAAAATAATCTGTGTTAGTTTACAATTGATGTGAGCCAAAACGTACATGAAAAACCCGTTATCACGATTGCTTTATAGAATTAAAATTGTTAAGCTTATTATAAGCATAAAAT
>CAKVJS010000160.1 GCA_934754755.1 uncultured Erysipelotrichales bacterium | reverse complement strand
AGCACCTGCCCAACTCTTGAAACAATCGCATCATCATTACCAAGAACGGCACACTCTAATTCAGCACAATGAATATATTTTTCAATGACAATCTTACGGTCATAAACACTTGCCTTTTCTAAGGTAGGCAGTAGTTCACTTTCAGAGCGCACTTGATAACATCCAACGGAAGACCCTGAATTACTTGCCTTAACGAAACAAGGGTATCCAATCTTACTAGCGACACAAGACGCAATATCAGCCTCTACCTCGCCACTATCTAAAATAGTAACAAGCACATTGTCATACCTCTTTTTTATATATAAAGATGGAACTTGGGGAATATTAGCTGTCTCTAGAATCTTCTTTGTATAGATTTTATCCATAGCAACACTAGAACCTAAAACACGACATCCAACATAAGGTATTTTAGCTAATTCAAATAGTCCTTGAATACTCCCATCTTCACCATACAAGCCATGCAATACCGGAAAGGCAATATCATATTTATGCAACAATCCAAAGACATCATCTATCTTTTGACTGTCTTTTAACCAATCTTCTTCCATTAGCGGTACGTTTGTTTGTAGTTCATACCACTGACCATCCTGATCAATACCGACAACTCCTACTTCATAATGATCATAATTGATATGACGTAATACAGACTGACAAGACATTCTAGAAATACGGTGCTCCGTTGATTGACCACCACATATAACTAATACTTTTTGTTTCATGCCCACTTCTCCTTTAAGCTGTTAATAATTCCTTCCATATGCAATGCATTGGATCCTTTACATAAAATAACATCGCCAGGTTGTAATATTTCTTCTAAATACGTTACAATCTGTTCATTTGTACTAAAATGCATTACTTTTTCCATACCATGATTTTGTGCTTCCACTTTGGTATACATAGTAGCCTCCCCTTTACAAATTAATATATCAATTTCTTTACTTGCTATATATTTACCAAGTGATTCATGCACCTTTTGTGAAAAAGAGCCCATATCTAATATATCACCAACAATACAGATCTTTCGACCCTTTTGATTTGTGAGAACATCAATACTAGCCCGCAATGAGTCCTCGCTTGCATTATATGTTCCATCGATTACTTTTATAGTATCTCGTAAATAAAAAATATCCATTCTGTTTTTAGTTAGTGTAAAAGAGGCAATACCCTTAATGCAATCAGCTAATGGTATCTGTAATTGTCGACCAGCTGCAATAGCCAATAATGCATTAATAATGAAATGTTGTCCGGGAACCGGAATAGATACAGATTGTTCCACTTCTTCAATTTCTATTGTGAACTCACTACTATCTTCATATAGCTTAATATTCCTAGCAACAATATCGCCGCCCTGAGACCCTACACGAACAATCGGTACTCTTGCTGCCTGTACTTGCCGCAACATATCATTATCATCATTTAAAATAAGCACGCCATCATCCTCCATACCCTCAATGATTTCTAGCTTTGCTTGTAAGATATTATCCCGATTACCCAAAACACCAATATGTGCGCTTCCTACATTCGTAATAATTGCAATATCTGGTTTCGCAATATGAGAAAGGACAGAAATTTGTTGCAGTTGATCCATACCCATTTCCAGCACCATTACTTCCTCATCCTGATACTGTAATATGGTTAATGGAAGGCCGATTTCATTATTATAATTGCCCTTTGTTTTTAGTGTTCGATACTTTTGTTTAACAACATTATAGACGATGTCCTTCGTACTTGTTTTACCCACACTACCAGTAATACCAATAACCGTAATAGCGTTTTTAGTTCTAACATAGTGAGCAAGTTGTTGCAAGGCATGTACTGTATTCGATACTTGAATCACGGCTTTATCTTTGCCGTCTACCGCGTCTTCAACTAAAACAGCTGCTGCTCCTTTAGACAACGCATCCAATACAAAAGAATGCCCATCCTGTTTTTGTCCCTTGATGGCAATATACAGGTTGCCTTCTTTAATTTGCCTGCTATCTTGCGTAGCACCTATCACTTCTGTATTTAGATCACCCGATAACAAAAGTCCTCCAGTGGCTTCTATAATATCATGAACCTTCATTGTAACACCTCCCATGTTATATATCTGATTCTCTTAATTTACCATCTTGAATATTAAATGGTTTTCTCGTATCCTTGGCTAGGGAGGCACAGTTACCATCTAAATCCAATACATAGACCTCACTTGATTGCCAAGAAGAAATCCAACATAATAAAACATTTCCTATACTCTGTATTTTGTCAACCCGCTGATTAAAGACAACTTTTTCCTTTTGTTTATCTAAAATTGAAATCTTATTATATTGATCCCAAACAACGAAATGATTATTTATTTTGTATAGTCCCGCATAACTAACACCTATATCTTGAATTTGTTTGGACTGTATATCATACGTAAAGGTTCCTTCCTTAGTACTGTAATAGATTTGTTTTCCATCATAAAAGAAGGTACTCACACCTTCTGTAGTAAGGCGTGTATTATTTTGTCCATCTGTATCCATGCGATATAGCCCTATAACACCTGGATTATCCTCACCACAATAGTAATAAATGCTGTGATTTTCTTCATCGATATACATATCATACGAATGTAATGAGTTCAATTTTTTGTCTTCCGATGTTTTCAAATCAAAAACATGAATACTTTCTTGATCGCCATTATTTTGATAGTACAGTTTGCCATTAACCAATTGTGGATAATAAATATCTTTTAATAATAGTTCCTTCTTTTTAGTTTTACGATGCATCCGATAATAATTGTAGTCATTGTCTGCATAATATATATAGGTATCGTCAACATTAACATACATAACTGCTTGATCTACGAATTTTTCTTGTTTTTTAAAGCGAGCATTATATCGTACGATACCTTCCTCGGTTGATAAATAGAAGGAATCTTTATCCCGCGTTATATATCCCCCACTATTTATATTTTGTTGTTGTGCAAAGCCATGTGTTTCTTTCTCCAAGGTAAATCGTGAAATATTACTATTAGAAATAGATTCCTTTTCTACCCCTCTTTGCATATGTTGTTTTTTTGATGTTACGCCGATGTACGACTCACTAGCTAAGGCTAGTAACAAAAGAATAAAACTAAGAAACCAAATCGCTGGATTCTTATATCCTTTTTTCTTTGTGTCCAATGGTTCTCTCTCTATGTCCACAGGTTCATCATTCATATTAAAAAAGACGGTATTGTCAAAGACAATCGCTTCTGTTTTTAATTTTGTACCGCAATGGCGACAATAGGTATCCTCTACTTCTACTTTATTTCCGCAATTTCTACAACAC
>CAKVJS010000159.1 GCA_934754755.1 uncultured Erysipelotrichales bacterium | reverse complement strand
AAATAATGAAAAACAGCCGGATACTTCGCAAGAAGAACCTACCGCAAAAGGGAGTAATAAGGGTTATTACATTAAAAACATGATTAAAGAGGCTACGACACCATCGACTTTGTCAACGAGAAAACGAGAAACCGTATACCAAGATCATGTTATGGCACGCTATGTAAAGGGTGGAATTATCGTAATTTTATGTGCTGTCATTATTTGTATTGTCTGGTATTCTTTAGTCGTAAGTAAGATGAGTAATACGGGTTCTTATAAAGAGCCTGGTAGTGCTGATGTAGAAGAAAATCAGAAACAGACAGAAGCAAAAAAAGCAAAGAAAGAAAAAGAAAAAAAACAACCAGAAATTCCACCTATGAATATTACACAAATCAATGGTTCTAGCTACAATGTTCCATTAAAAGCGGGAGAAAACTTTCGTTTAGAAGTCACGTTTGGTGCTACAAGTACATTTAATTTATTTGAAGGAAAGCAACCGATAGAAGGTGTATATAGAGTATATAATGCGAATGAAACATATACATATGAAGCTCCGGTTAAGGGAAATGAGGCGTTCACATTAAATCTTTGGAATATGGAAAACGTAATTATTAAAATAAATGGAACACCACTTGCATATGATAGAAGTACGATAAAAGTTATTGATGGAGTATCGCGAGTAACCTTGTATATGAAAGGACAGTAGTATGAATTTGGCTAATAAATTAACCCTGATTCGAGTTTGTCTCGTACCTTTATTAGTATTTGTATATTTGTTTCCCTATGCATCATTTGGCATGCATGTACCGATATATTATATCTGGCATGCAAAAATATCATTCATTAATATTCTAGTTTTAAGTATCTTTGCGCTAGCCTCGATCACCGACTATTACGATGGTAGGATTGCCCGTAGTCAAAAAATGATTACTACATTCGGTAAATTTGCGGATCCAATCGCGGATAAGTTGCTCATTAATACGATATTTATGTTACTCGCTAGCGATCAAAAAATATCCGTACTCATCCCGATTATTATGATTGCCCGCGATACCATTGTGGATGCTGTTCGGATGATTCTAGCAAACAAAAAAATGGTAGTTGCCGCAAGCGCGTTAGGAAAATTAAAAACGGTATCCCAGATGGCTGCCGTTGCTAGTGTATTGCTTAATGACTTTCCCTTTTCCTATTGGTGTATCCCGATTGGTGAATATTTGATTTGGTTTGCAACCGTTATATCGGTTATAAGTGGCGTGGAGTATTGTCTAAAAAATAAAAAAGTGTTAACGGAGTCAATGTGATGAAACAATTAGTCGACCTATTAATAAAAAATAAGATTACAATAAGCAGTGTAGAAAGTTTTACAGTGGGTAAGTTTGCCTCTACGTTAGGTGCGATTCCTGGTGTCTCTAAGGTCTATAAAGGTAGTCTAGTGACGTATCAAAATCAAACAAAAGAAAGGCTATTAAATATTCCTTCTGCAGATTTAGAAAAATACGGAGCTATTTCCAAGGAAATAGCATCGATGATGTGCGTGTATGGTAAACAAATCATTGGTAGTGAACTTTGTGTTTCCTTTACCGGTAACGCGGGTCCTGAGCCAATGGAAGGAAAACCAGTGGGAACTATTTATATAGGCATCATCTACCAACAAAAAGTTCGAGTATATCACTTATCATTAGATGGCTCACGTGGTAGTATACAAGAAGAGGCAATTGTATTTGCTTGTAAAAAAATAAAAGAACTGATTGAAGGAAATGAGAACTAGGTAGAACTACGGGAGGAATATAAAATTGGCAGAAAAGACAAAAGAGGATAGTAAAAAGGAACAGGCTCTTAGCGATGCAATCAAACAAATTGAAAAACAATTTGGTAAGGGATCAGTTATGAAACTTGGCGATCGCGCAGATGTTAGTATTGATGTAATTCCCACTGGTTCCCTTACGCTAGATTTAGCTTTAGGTATTGGTGGGTATCCGAAGGGGAGAATTATTGAAATATATGGTCCTGAATCTAGTGGTAAAACAACCCTGACTTTACATGCGATTGCAGAGATACAAAAGCAAGGAGGCAGAGCTGCTTTTATTGATGCGGAGCATGCTATCGATCCTATTTATGCACAGAATTTAGGTGTTAATATTGATGAACTTATCTTATCACAACCAGACTCTGGAGAACAGGGATTAGAAATTGCGGAAACCTTAGTGCGATCTGGTGCCATCGATTTGGTTGTTATAGATTCTGTGGCAGCGTTAGTACCACAAGTGGAATTAGACGGTGAGATGGGTGAACAACAGATGGGATTGCAAGCTCGACTGATGTCTAAAGCGTTGCGTAAATTATCGGGTATTATGAATAAGACCGATTGTACACTTATTTTTATTAACCAGTTACGAGAAAAAATAGGAGTCATGTTTGGGAATCCAGAAACAACAACCGGTGGTCGTGCTTTAAAATTTTACGCTTCTGTACGGGTGGAGATTCGCCGCTCGGAGGCTATAAAAAACGGTACGGAGTTAGTTGGTAATAAGGTCAATATAAAGGTTGTCAAAAATAAAGTTGCCCCTCCCTTTAAAAGTACTCAAATTGATATGGTATATGGACAAGGGATATCTCGAACTGGTGAAATATTAGATGTTGCCGTAGAACATGATATCATTGAAAAATCAGGTGCTTGGTATGCATACCAAGGATAAAAAATTGGGCAAGGGCGAGAGAATGCAAAAAAATTCTTATCGGAACATGACCAAATTATGGATGCTGTTGAAAAAAGTATTAAAGAATCTGTAAATTTATAATTCGTAAGCTATTACTGAAGCAAGTGATAGCTTTTTTTAATACCTAGAACAGGTTTTATTTGCTAAAAAGATAAAAATATTATAAAATATATTTGTGTAACATTACACATTATTAGATACTAAAATTTATACATTAACTACATAGAGAAAATGGAGGAAGAAGCATGTCATTACACATTCATGCGATGTCTATTTTTACCTATGTTCTAGCGATTGCTTTAGGATATATCTTAAATTATATAATGATGAAAATACGCATTTCAAAGGCTACAGTTAGTGCTGAAAAAATTATTGAAGAGGCTACTACAAAAGCTGAGACAATTGTTAAAGAGGCAATTTTAGATGCAAAAACAGAAGCCTATGAACTGAAATTAGAAGCTGAAAAAGATGTGAAGTTACAAAAGCAAGAGATAACGGAATTCGAAAATAAACTATTACAACGTGAACAAAGCATTGATCGCCGTGATATTATGGTACAAGGTAAGGAAGATGTTTTGGCTCAAAAAGTAGTACAGTTGGAAG
>CAKVJS010000158.1 GCA_934754755.1 uncultured Erysipelotrichales bacterium | reverse complement strand
GAATTTTAAATGAAGAAGATTTTGTACCGTATTGGTTGATTGAAGAAAATGGAATTGCTTATTCCTGCTGTGAAACGATGGTCAGTGAAAACGAAGAATTAGTACCTGCCTTTTATATTGATGCCACAAAGAAATTACGAGGAAGTGAGTCTCTTTATAAGCATTATATAAATGTATGTTCTGAATTAGGAATTCCTGATGTAAGAACAAAAATCAATAAAATGCTGGTATGTGATTATATACTTGGTAATTATGATCGTCATTATCGAAATTTTGGAGCAATCAGAAATATTCTTGATTTAAAATGGAAAAGAATAGCACCTATATACGATAGTGGTAGTTCATTATGGGCAACTACACCTACACAGTTGATTGGCACTGCATACAAGAGTAAACCGTTTAAATCAAGGGCCGAAGATCAGCTTCATTTGGTGGATGATCTGTCTTGGATAAATAGAGATAAACTCAGTGATTTTGATAAATCTGTATACGAGATACTTGATAAAAATCCTTTTCTAGATGAAGAGAGAAAATCAGCAATATCTATTCAGGTAAAAGGTAGAATAGAGAAAGTTATTGAGAGACAATCCGTCCTGAAATGAGTAAAAATTATAGATATTCGAGGAAGATGATGGATAAAGGAACGATCATGGAACTTAATAGAAATTATGGGGTTGAAGACAATAAGCAATGGATCAAAGGAAAGCTTAGGCTTTTCTTTTTTTAAAATATAAAAGAGAGAATGGGCAGTATTAATAAGTATATTGCTTTGGCTTTAAATTACGCTTTGTATAGTAATATTTGTAAAATACGTATTCTAAACGATAATAATAACTTAAATTAGCGTATAAAATGTGATATTATACAAATAAGAAAAGGGGGCGTAAATATGAAGAAGTTTGTAGCATGCAGTGCTTTAATGATTAGTATTATATGTAATATGGCAACTATTATGGCGGCTAACTCGAAGGATAGTAATGCCATATATCCGCAGTTTAATACCGCTGACTGGTCATCGATGCAAAAGATTATTGTTGTACGTAATGAAAATAATAAAGATCCTTTTATACAGGAAGCCCGTAAAAGGAATATACCGATTACATATGATTTAAAACATATGTTAAAAAAAGATTTTATGTATTTCAAAACAATTATTTGGATTGTGCGAAATGGAGAATTATCCTTAAGCCTTGATCCTAAAGAACCTGATTCGATAGATAAGGCAAACTCTTGGAAAGAAGCAGTAAGCTTTTTTGAAAACGATCCCGTCTATTTGAAGATAGATAATCCAACAAAATTTGAAAGTTTACATAATCAATACAAATGTCACGTTGACTGGGCTAGGGGGCTAAAGACACCTTGGAATATTGAACCAGAAAAACCGGATAAAGGATACTGGGGATTTGTAGCTAACAAATGTAATTAGGGAACAAAATATTGTTCTCTTTTTTGTCTACTTTTTAGGATTACTCCCATACTCTTTAAAGAGGTGGGAATGTTGGATACGAAAATATATTTAACCATTGATTTAAAGTCCTTTTATGCTTCGGTTGAGTGCGTAGATCGTAAACTGAATCCATTAACGACGAATTTAGTTGTTGCTGATAAGAGCCGAACGGAAAAAACAATTTGTTTAGCTGTTACCCCTTCTTTAAAACAATATGGTATTGCAGGAAGATCCCGACTCTTTGAGGTTATGCAACAGGTAAAGGAAATTAATTATAAACGTAAAAGAAAAGCTCCCAATCGTGTCTTTACTGGCACATCCTTTGATGATATACAACTACGTAAGAACCCTTCCTTAGCGGTTAGTTATATTATCGCTAAACCACGAATGGCGCATTATATAGAAGTAAGTAATGTTATATATAATATATATCTTTCGTATGTATCGAAAGAAGATATCCACGTCTATTCCATTGATGAGGTCTTTATTGATATTACGAGCTATTTATTATTATATAATCAAACCCCGGAACAACTTGCTAAAAAAATATTGACTACTATTTTAAAAGCAACAGGAATCACTGCTACGGTAGGTATAGGAACTAATTTATACTTAGCTAAGGTAGCGATGGACATACTTTCCAAGCATATTGAACCGGACAAGGATGGTACTAGAATTGCTTATTTAGATGAACAAAAATATCGTGACTTCCTATGGGGACATACACCGATTACTGATTTTTGGCGCATTGGAAATGGCTATGCAAAAAGGTTAGCAGCCGTTGGTTTATATACTATGGGAGATATTGCTAAATGTTCTATAGGAAAATCCCACGATTATTATAATGAAGATCTGTTATATCATATTTTTGGTGTTAATGCTGAACTATTGATTGATCATGCGTGGGGTTGTGAGTCGTGCACAATGGAGGATATTAAAGCGTATCAACCAAGTAGTAAAAGCATTAGTAATGCACAAGTATTAGAAGAGCCTTATCCATATCATAAAACCAAATTAGTACTAAAAGAAATGTTAGATGCTTTAGCTTTGGAATTAGTAGATAAAGGGTTACTAACAAATCAAATCGTATGGTCAGTGGGTTATGATGCAAATAATATAAATGACCAATATAAGGGAAGTATTAAGGAAGATCACTATGGCCGTAAAATACCAAAACATGCTCGTGGAACGGTAAACTTTAATAGGTATACTTCTTCTTCTGCACAAATAATGAAAGCTGTATTATCTTCCTTTGATAAAAAAACGAACAAAAAATTAACCGTTCGGCGTATCCATCTTACAGCTAATCATGTTAGTAGTGAGCATAAACAAAGTAAACCAATATACGAACAGATGTCTTTATTTGTTGATTATAAATCTTTAGAAAAAAAAAGAAAGAAAGAACAACAGGAATTAGATAGAGAAAAGAAATTACAAAAAGCAACCTTAGAACTGAAAAGAAAGTATGGAAAAAATGCAGTACTAAAGGGGATGGATCTAGAGGAAGGAGCTACGACTATAAAACGTAATGATCAGATTGGAGGACATAAAGCATAGTCATGAAAAAGTCAGATATTCATAATTACAATGATATTATCAATCGAAAACCACCAATAAAAAAACATCCAGCTATGGATCGTGTAAAAAGGGCTGCTCAATTTGCACCCTTTGCAGCATTAACCGGATATCAAGAAATCATTACCGAGAGCGGTAAGTATGTGGAAGATAAACGTATCCTGGATGAAAATAAAAAAGAGCAGTTAGATCAAAAACTAAAGCAGTTAATTAAAATTATAGATAGAAAACCACAAGTCAAAATTACCCACTTTGTACAGGATCAAAGTAAACTAGCTGGCACATATAT
>CAKVJS010000157.1 GCA_934754755.1 uncultured Erysipelotrichales bacterium | reverse complement strand
GGCGTTGTTATTTACGAAGGAAAATTAGGTTCCTTACGTCGTTTTCAAGATGATGTTAAAGAAGTCGCTGCTGGTTTTGAATGTGGGTTAAGCGTTGAAAACTATAATGATATTAAAGAGGGCGATGTTATTGAAGGATTTATCATGGAAGAAAAAGAAGTTGCATAGGAGTGAACAAAATGGCAGCAGCTAAAAAAGATAAAATAAATCATACAATCCAACGAGAATTATCCCGTATTTTACAAACGGAAGTACGGGATCGGGATCTGCGGTTATGCACGATTACCGATGTTCGTGTTACTAATGATTTATCGATTGCAAAAGTGTATGTTTCCTTTTTTAAAAATGAAAAAAATGGTATGGAGGCTTTGACTCATGCAGCTGGATTTATTCGCTCCTTATTGGCTAAAAAGTTAACCATTCGTAAAGTGCCAGAATTACAATTTATACTGGATACATCGTTAGAAAAAGGAAATGCGATTGCCTCGATTATCGATGATTTAAAGAAATAAACATACATAAAATTTTACTACAAATCATTATTTGACAAGGAATGTAATAAACCTTGTTTATAGTAATAGTATGAAAATAAAAATTATTGAAAAGACGCATGAATTAGATTTAGAAGAGGAGTTAAATTCTTTTTTAAAAAAAAATGAGATCACTATTTTACAAATGCATTATCAAGTAGCGATGTGCTTTTCCAATGAATTAGAGTATAGTTTTAGCTGTTTAATCTGCTATGAAGAAGTCTAGACGTTGTATCAAATCACCCAATTATGCCAAACTAATGATGGAGGTGAATGCTATGGCGTTAGACGTTACTTGCAATGTTCGCAATTGTCGCTACAATAAATCGAAACTATGTAAAGCAGATGCAATTAAAGTTAGTACTGATGGTTGCGAAAAGGCACTAAGCACATCTCATACTAAATGTCATACTTTTGAAATGGAATAGGGACTATGTTCCTATTTTATTATGTGCTAATGTCATTATTTAATTTATGCATTCCCTGTTTATTCGACATCGGTTTTTTCTTTTATATGATATTTTTAGAATGCTACTTTTGCTTATTATTTTTGCTTCCGGATAGTCGACTTATTGCTCTATTTATGGTAGTATAGGGAAAGTGAAGGAGATTCATTATGCGTTTAAGAAACAACCCAAAAGCGTTAGATATTTTAGCCGACCATGCTCCATGGGTCATTGTCAATCCGCAACAATGGAAAGGTCATTGGGCGCAAGTATTTGACAATAGTAATCCAATACATATAGAGATCGGTATGGGTAAAGGAGATTTTATTTACCAATTAGCGGTTCTTAATCCATCGATTAATTATATTGGTATTGAAAAATATCCTAGCGTCTTAGCTACGGCTATGCAAAAGGTAGAGACCAAATTTTTAGAGAATGTTCGTTACCTTTCGCTTGATGCCTCATTGTTACAAGAAGTCTTCGCTAAGGGCGAAGTAGCACGGATATACTTAAATTTTTCAGATCCATGGCCGAAAAAAAGGCATGCTAAAAGACGCCTAACAGCACCTACTTTTTTATCTATTTATCAGGATATAATGGACCCAACTGGGTGTATTGAATATAAAACAGATAATCGTGGATTATTCGAATATTCCTTGCTTTCCTTTAGTGCCTATCCCATGCATCTGGAACATATCAATTTGGATATTCACCAAAGCGAGGAACAAGAACAAAATATTATGAGTGAGTATGAAAGAAAATTCTGTGAAAAAGGGCCTATATATAAGGCCATTGTTCGCTATTAGGAGATATTTACTATGGATACATTTACTAAAATACATACATTAGAGGAATTTGAACAAGCAAGTCATAAAAAGAGTATCTTTTTATTCACTGCACAGTGGTGTCCGGATTGTTTATTTATTAAGCCTTTTATTGGTGAAATCACGAAAGAAAATCCAGAATTTTCTTATTATGTAGTGGATCGTGATGAACTTATTGATTTATGCATTGACTTGCAAATTATGGGTATTCCTTCTTTTATCGCCTTTGATAAGGGAGAGGAGACAGGTCGTCTCGTAAATAAATTACGAAAGACAAAAAGTGATATACAGTCTTTTATAGATACTGTAAAATAAGGGAGGAAGTTATGATTCTTCATGCATTTTATCATCCTAAAACAATCGGTGATATTGTTTTGATGCGTAAACACGCTGGGCAAACAATGCACTTTGAAAAAAAAGAAGATGTAATTATTCTTCAAAATGCAAAAAAGGAAACGATTGGATATAATATCCTACATGCCTCCAAACATTATACCTCTTTAAATACAGGATTAGTGAAAATAACGGAGGATTTTATTGCACAAAGTAATGTGCTTTTACAAGCGGTTATGGAACCGTTATTGATGTATGATCCTACTTCTTATTTTGTAGTAGGAAAAGTGAAGGAGATCGAAGCGCACCCGGATTCGGATCATTTACATATATGCCAAGTGGATGTACAAGAGGAAATCCTACAAATTGTTTGTGGTGCTAGTAATGTAGCGAAAGACCAACGGGTCGTAGTTGCTAAAATTAATGCGGTAATGCCAGATGGTACGGTTATAAACCCATCCGTATTGCGTAAAGTTCCTTCACAAGGAATGTTGTGTTCTGCTAAGGAACTACAACTTGCAGGAAAACCGGAAAAAGGAATATTAATTTTAAATGATAGTTACCATGTCGGGGATGCATTTATAATTTAGAAAGGGGAGTCATTTATGTTTAGAGGATTGTTTAAAGGTCACAATACAAACGATGAAGAGGATGAATATTTTGATCCTGTAGATCCAATTGTGGAACAAAGACGTAAAGAAAAATTTAGCACACCACTTATTTACGATGATTTTACGGAAACGAAAAGGCAAACGACAATAACTAAACCCGCAATTGCTAAAGAAACTATAGAAGTTCCTATGCAAACAAAGAAATCAGGCTATGAACCAATGGAAGTGATTTCACCGATGCGGGGGGTAAGTAGAAGTAAAGAGGCCGCGAAAAAAGAATGTGTTGTAAAAGACCGGCAAAAACCGAAACGACGGTTATTATGTTTGAAAACGATGCCGCGCGAACCGCGTCGATTTTGCTTGTGGCGTAATTGTACATTAAAAACGCGAACACGCTTGACGCAACAGAAAGATAAAGTATCGCGCCCCAAAATTCAATATGTGAGCAGGCAAACAGAAGTTCGGGAACAAACTTTTCCCTTAAAACGCACGGGGCAATAATATCGAACCCCGCCGCCCCCACCGCGAACATCATATACGTGCGTTCAACGGGCGAAAAATTCTTTGCCTCGCCTCGGCTCAAAATGTTAAAAACAGACGCTGCAACAAC
>CAKVJS010000156.1 GCA_934754755.1 uncultured Erysipelotrichales bacterium | reverse complement strand
AAATAATAGTTCTATAAAGGATCCCGTAGTCATTGTTGATACTATTAACGTTGACCCAAGTTATTACTATGCACACCTAACCAATTGTGTATATTTTAAAAGTAAAAAACCGGATGGTTTTCCCGAAATAAGAGATGTAGTAAATAAACATGGGCTATTATCATCTTATAATTCTGTGCTATCCATTTATGATCAAAGAGCTGATGAAATTAAAAAACTTAATAGCTTCATTAAACTAGATTCCTTTGTCATCGCTATTACATTTTCCTTGTATATATTCTTTATCTATTTATTAGCGCAATCGTACTATGAACAGTACAAAAATGCTATCTTTATAAAACGGATCTTTGGCTATAGTGTATTAAATATATTTAAATATAAATTCCTACTTGAAGTAGTCATAGATATTGGTATAACACTATTATTTGGCAATATACAAATCGCCCTAATCATGACGGGAATCGATATTGTCTTAACCTATCTATTTACACTAAATATATATCGTAGTTCTATTATAAAAATTTTAAAAGGAGGGATATAAGTATGATTAAACTTGAAAACATTGAAAAGTCATTTGATGATAAGAAAGTAATTAAAGATTTCTCTTTACATATTAAGGACAATGAATTCATTGTCCTTACTGGTAAGAGTGGAAGTGGTAAAACAACATTACTAAATATTTTAGGGCTTTTAGAAAATCCTGATCAAGGAAGTATCCAAATTGATAATAAAGAGAATTTCAACAGAAAAGAAAAAACAATGTTTTATCGTAAAGAAGCCGGTTATTTATTTCAAAACTTTGCTTTGATTGAAAATGAAACAGTAATAAATAATTTAAAAATTGCTTTAGAATATCAAAACATTTCAAAACAACAGGAAAAAGAAAAAATAAAGATTGTATTGAAAAATATAGGATTGTCTTCTTATGCCAATAAAAAATATACCAATTAAGTGGTGGGGAACAACAACGTGTTGCGTTAGCGAGAATTATGTTAAAGAAGCCAAAATATATTTATGCGGATGAACCGACTGGTAACCTAGATATGGAAAACCGCAATATTGTCTTACAACATCTACAAAAATTAAAAGATAAGGGATGTACTGTTATTATAGTAACACATGATGAACAAATAGCGAATATGCCGTATGTAACACAACACATTAAATTATAAACCATTCTTTCAACGATTTGTAAGGAACCCGAGATCCCTCAAATCTAAAGCGCTAATTTTAAAGACTAGCGCTTTTTGTGCGTTTATATCAAGATAAAGTAAAATATGTATTATTAAATTTATGTCTGTATTTGTCCATTATATATGGTACAATCTAATAAGAAACCGTTATGAAAAAATTTTAGGAAGGATATGAGAATGAAAAAAATAATTGCGATTCTATACACTGTACTTTTACTGTTAATATCCATTGTACATATATTTATATACAATGGTACCTATCAATATAAAGCGTTATATGCATCCCGATCTACGATTAACATAAGCTTTGATTCTACCAAGACAGATGAAGAGATCGTAGATAAAATATATGCAATAAGTAACAAACATCACATAATAACAACCAGGTATGTATATGTAAATGATGCAACGGTACAAGCATTTACCACCAATACAAAATCATATACAACAAAACAAGTCAAAGGCAAGGATACCATTATTACGCCTTTACCTGACCTGAACATTTCTGTTGAGCCTTTAAAACAAATGAATAAAATTGCTGGAAATAATGGTATATATTATATTTCTACAACCAATTCTAAAGCAATTAAAAAAATAATTTCTGATTTTAATGGATCCCATATGGCTAAAGCAAAAATCAGGGATCGTTATACAAATAATGTTTTTATGGATACTTTAGATTATCTAGCACTTTTTATTACGGGAGGCTATATCCCTATATTGGTACTTCTGTTTATTTGTAGTTTTATTATCCTATTCCTTATCGTTAAAGTAGCCATTAAGGAAAGCAAAAATATGGTTACTATAGCTACTAAAGGTTTTTCTCCATTACAGACAATTAAAAATATAAGTTATTTCTATAGTATCCCACTTTTTGTGAGTCTTATCGTATCCTCACTTTGTATTTTCTTACTTATAACAATAAAGGGAAATGCGGGCTTTTTACTATACTTTTTAGGTACTAACTGCATGGTCTGGCTGATCCTATTTCTGATCAGCGTAATCATATTATTATTTACGATTAAACACATCCACCACACATCGATTACAAAAGGGTACTCATCCAAACAGTCACTTTTAGTAATCGAATCTGTTTTAAAATATATTATGATCGCTAGTGCCTTTATATTGTTGTTTTTCCTTTTAAATTCACGTAAACAGGTAGAAAGAACAATGCGAAATGAGGAGGATTGGCTACAAACAGAAAATATATATAAAATGGTGGCGGATCCTGTTAGCCCCGATGATAAAGTAAACCGCAAAATAGACCTCGACTCCGTAGATATGTATCGAGAATTAGAATCTAGTGGTAAAATATTTATGATTGAATCAAAGAATCTCATATCATTAAGTGATGGACGCTTAATATGGCAGTTAAGTGAGGATACTGATAAAAATAATATATATTCGAAACGGTCTATTACCGTGGATGAAAATTACTTAAAAAAACACCCCGTCTCGACCGCTAGTGGAAAGGATCCCCTAAAACAAATTGTACATGATGATACTGTTCAAAATATACTAGTCCCTGCATCCATGAAGGATAAGGAGGAAAGCATTCGTGCATCGTTTTTAAAGGATTTTGCTTTCCAGAAAATAGAGACAGCGAATAAATATCATGCCAAATTCAAAGAACCAAAAGCGATACTTACTATGAATGATTTAAAGATCAATATTATTTATGTCGAAGATGATCATAAATATTTTACCTATAATAAAGATATTTTCCCAGAGAGCATGGGTTCTGTAACAAATCCATTAGTCATTGTTGATACGATGAATGTCGATCCCAATTATTATCATTCTTACTTAAGCAATGCAGTATATTTTGAAAGTAATAAACCCGATGGCTTTCCAGAAATACAAAATATTGTAAATAAACATGGACTATTAGAAACCTATCATTCCGTTCGATCAATCTATAATGAAAAAGCTGAAATTAAAGAATTTGATACTTTCATCCAGTTAGATTCCTTTGTTATTACGATTACTGTTGGTTTATATATATTCTTTATCTACTTATTAGCAAGATTTTACTATTAATAAAATAGGTGTTATGTCTTATCTTCTTCAGTAAGCGTTAGTATATATGACTAGCGCTTTTCTTTATGCATAAGTATAAAATAATAGTGGATACTAACTATACTAATTAGTACGCTAACACTTATTGATAGTAATTGATGCCAAGTTGTGCTATCATATAATTACTGTGTTTTTC
>CAKVJS010000155.1 GCA_934754755.1 uncultured Erysipelotrichales bacterium | reverse complement strand
CCATAATATTCTCCTAACGCCATTTCCCATATAATAAAGATAACCCCAATGACAACTGCCATATCGGCAATATTAAAAATGGGAAAGTGATAGCCAAAAATAATAACGCTGATAAAATCTCGTACATATCCTAAAAATAGTCGATCAATTACATTTCCAACCATTCCCGCAAAAGTTAATACTAACCCATACCGCGTTAAAATAGACTCCTGCTTTAGTTTCCTAAAATAATATATCATCCCAATTGCCGAAGCTAAGGCAACTAATAAAAACAACCATGTCCTACCTTGTAAAATCCCCCAAGCAGCTCCTTTATTTTCGACATATATAAATTCTAACAGACCATCAATAATCGGATAGGATATATGAAATTGCTTCGCCACTAACCATTTTGTGCCTTGATCACTAATAATAATTACAGCTGTCGTTACAATATAAAAAATAGTATCTAATTTTGTTATGTGTTTCTTTTCCATCTACTTGTCACCTACTTTATTGTCTATTATACAGGAAGTGTGTTGGTATGCAATAGAATATAATCGGGTTTTTGGAGATAGCGCATGAATAAAGCTGTACGATAACAATTCGTACAGCCGGTTTATTTATTCATAACAACATTCTAATATTTCTAATACTTCCTTTGTAGTAAGATCGCGATATCCGCCACCCTTATCACAACTGCTGGCAATCTTTGGTAACATCTCGCGAGTCACGCCTAATTCCTGTAGGGTTGTTGCCATCTTACATTCTCTAATAAAATTAGCTAAACAATCAATTCCCTCTAAAGCAATTTGATCTTTTGTTTTACCGGTTGGATTCACCTGCCATATCTTCATCGCAAAGCGGACAAACTTATCCAGGCCTGCTTTATAGATATAACGATAGTACGGTATGGATATGGCCGCTAGCCCCATACCATGAGCACAGTCTGTATACGCACTAATTTGATGTTCAATGCTATGCACCTGCCAGTCCTGCTCTTTTCCTAAACCAGTAATTCGATTTAAAGCCATCGTTGCACACCACATAATATTACTCCGTGCTTCATAGTTTTGCGGATCTTTTACGGCTATTTTACTGCTATGAATGAGTGATTCTAAGACCCCCTCGATAAGATAATCGGTTGTATTATCGTCCGTTCCTGAAAAGTATTGTTCTAATAAGTGCGATACGATATCGAAAATACCACTCACCATTTGATAGTGTGGTAGTTGCATCGTATACGTAGGGTCTAGAATGGAAAACTTTGGATGTACTTCACTGGAAAATCCACGACCTGATTTTCTTTCGACTGTTTCATTGGTAATAACAGATCCCCCATTCATCTCGGAACCTGTCCCAGTCATCGTTAGGATCGTACCAACAGGAACGATCCTGTTATCTACTGGTTTTCGATCCACCCAATATTTTTGCCAGGGATCTTCCTTACAATAGGCACTTACCGATATCGCCTTAGCACAATCAATCACCGATCCACCGCCAACAGCTAAAATTAAATCAACAGCATGTTCTTTTACTAACTGCGCTCCTTTACATAACTGTTCATACGTAGGATTGGGTTGAATTCCCGATAATTCAATGACGGTTTTATCAGCCTGTTGTAATATCGAAAGTACTTCGTCATAGAGCCCTATCTTTTTTATGGCTTGTTTTCCATACATAAATAAAATAGTCTTTCCATAGTTTGGCATTTCATCTGCTAAATACCGTAATGCATTTTTCCCAAAATAAATCTTAGTTGGATTATGAAATATAAAATCTCGCATATCGACACCCCTTTCTTTCTTATTGTAAATCGATTTTCCAGCAATAACAAGTTGTTTATACACTAGTTTTTGGCGATTTTCCTCGATTATGTTATACTGTAATAAAGATACTTAGGGGTGAAATAATGCACAAAATACTAATTATTGAAGATGACTTAACTATCGCTAAAACTTTAGCTCAACAATTATCCCAATGGGAGTATGAAACAAAGTATGTTACGGACTTTAAAAATATAATGGAATGCTTCACCCATTTTAATCCCCAACTCGTGCTCATTGATATCGCCTTACCCTTATTTGATGGCTACCATTGGTGTCAACAAATCCGAGCCGTTTCCAAAATACCCATCATATTTCTATCCTCACAAGATAACAACATGAATATTATTATGGCCATGAATATGGGTGCTGATGACTTTATCACAAAGCCCTTTGATCTGCCGGTTTTAATCGCTAAAGTACAAGCCATTTTACGAAGGAGCTACTCCTTTGTGAATGATACCCATATTATCACTTATAAAGAAGTCTTATTAGACTGTCATAATGCGACGATCCAATACCAAGACCAAACCATTATTTTAACTAAAAATGAATTTAAAATAATGCAATGTTTACTCGAAAAGCCAGGACATATTATTAGCCGGGATGAAATCATGATGGTCCTCTGGCAAAGCAATCAATTTATCGATGATAATACATTAACCGTGAATATGACACGGCTACGAAAAAAATTAGAAGGGGCCTCTTTACGCGATTTTATTATTACGAAAAAGGGGATTGGGTACATGATTCCATGAAAAAGCGAAATTTTATTTCTTTACTAGTAGGTTTTATTGTCAGTCATAAAATCAATATACTAATTAGCTTATTACTTACTGCCCTATTATTATTTTTCACTTTTTTATATGGGTACAGTTATCACATGACCACTTATTTTCTAAATACCGCCTATACGATTATTGGAATTACCAGTGCTGTCTGTTTTTTATGTTTCTATTATAAATATAAGAGATTAAAGGCGATAACTAAAAATATATCTACCTCGCTAGATGCACTGCCGGAACCAACAACGATCATAGAAGAGACGTATCAAGAGTTATTATTTGCTTTACTCGAAGAATATAAAATCCAACAAGCCAAACACAGCCAATACCAAAAAGAACTATTGGATTACTATCGTCTATGGGTCCATCAAATTAAAACACCAATCGCTGCTTTGCAACTATTATTAGAAGCGGATAAAGTACAGTATGAAGAAAAACTCCAGCTCCAACAAATTGATCAATATGCGAATATGGCTTTGCAATACTTACGAATGGAAAGTATGGCGAATGATTTATTATTGAAACCATATGATATTGATCCTTTAATACAAGATGTGATAAAAAAACAAGCACCCTTTTTTATTCATAAGAAAATTACCTTACATTATAAACCAATTCAAAAGAATATTATTACCGATGAAAAATGGTTCTCTTTTGTCTTGCAACAAATCCTTGGTAATAGTTTAAAGTACACGCCCCAAGGTTCCATCTCTATCTATTGTCAGGATGAATACTTAATTATTGCAGATACTGGCATTGGCATTCATCCTGAAGATTTACCAAGAATCTTTGAACGTGGTTTTACTGGCTTTAATGGTCATAAAGCAAAACAAGCGACCGGTATTGGAT
>CAKVJS010000154.1 GCA_934754755.1 uncultured Erysipelotrichales bacterium | reverse complement strand
CTTAATAGCTACACCAAGAAAATACAGCACAAATGCTACAACAAGTAATTCTGGTTTTACATAATTTAAAATCTGTTCCATAATCTAATCTCCCTTATTCTTTAAATGAAGTTCTTTGATTTCTTCATACATCTTTGTGCCAGTTCCATTTCCACCAAGCTCATGATATGATTTATACATATCGCAAAAATTTTCATAAGCATACGACGGAATATGTCCAAGTGCCATATATTTGTCATGGTACTCAAACAACTTTACTTTTAAAAGCACCATTGTTCCGGCACAATTTGCATCTCTTTTTTGGTACTCTTCTGCGATTCTTGCATCACGCTCTTTGGCATCAAGCATCTGCTTTTTACGCTGTTCCTGCAAGAGCCATACGATATACCCTAACAGAATCGGTAATGCTATCGTATATGTTTGTAATAAGATTTCTTTCACAGCTCTATCTCTCTTTCTTAGATTTCTGTATAAAAAAAGACCTTTATGGTCTTGCTCTGATTTCCATATATTCGCCTTCTTTCATATTTTCACAAAACAAAAGCGTACCCACAATGGATACGCTTTATACAAATATTAATTTTCCTTATAATAGTTAATCCGTTGTTTTTGTATATCTTACAGTGATAAATTTTACCCAGTTATCGTTCCATCCGCTATCTGCGTATAAATAAAAACTTGTCTTATCAACAGCAACAGACCAATTGTTTCCACTTCCAATTTTCCCATAATACATATTGGAAACAACCGGAACAGAATAACCATTGGACAATGCTTGCATATACGAATTGGACAGGTCAATCCATATGTTGTCTACGTTGGATATGCTATGCAGCTTACTTATCACTGTATTAGATAGAATAGTATCAAATTTAAAGGTTTTTGTATAAATCGGTTTTCCTAAAAAGAGTTCATGCGTTTTCGTTTCTTCGCTTGACATGGCAATGAAGTTATCATCTATTTCGTTTAATCTATTTAACAAATTAATGTTTGTTCCATCCCCATCCACATCCATCAAAGTAAGTGTTTTATAAAACTGTGCTGCCATAAACACCTGAAAAGCTTCTCCTGTTGGATAACCACCAAAGCCAATTCCTTTTCCGTTTGGATATACTGCAATCGGAACTACTTCGGCACCAACTTTAACTGTATACGTTACAGGTATTCCGAAATAATCAGTAAGGGTTAAACGCACTTCATACGCATACTCCAATTGTAGAATGTCATTTTTCATGCAACTGGTATTTGCTTCATACACAGCACCGCTGGTAACGGTAGTCCACATAGATGCAGATGTTTTCTTATATTCAATTTTAAAATTCTTATTATTCTTGTTTCCACATGGCGCTATTTTGAAGTTATACACACACTTCAGATTCTTACTACCATTCTTTTCATTCCCAGAGCTGTCTGCTCGAAACGCAGTAAACGATACAATAGTAGGCAGAAAATATGCAGTTATAGGTATAGTAGTGGTTTTGCTTCCTTTGCGCCCCCTGCTATCTGTCACAGTAACCTTAACGTCAATATTTCCGGATTGATTAATAACATTAGTTATAATATCTTCTCCAGTATATGTCATACCAAGAACTTCAACATTATACGTAGTAATTGTGCTACCCATTATGCCTGTTCCGGAGCTGACTATTCGAAGTTTACTATTGTTCTGAATATAAGCCCCAAATTTAGCAGCTAATCCCTCTACACCTTCCGAAATGCTAATTGAATCTACGGTTGGGACCATAGTTTCGGGGAGCTCTACATTAAATCGTACTATTTTTTCTCCGATATACGTATCTCCACTATATGTTTCACATTTAATTTGGCCCCATGACGTAGCACAATCCGTCATTTTATTTGCCCAACTAATCGGCACCACTAAAGTAGCAGACGTTTCTACTCCAGATGCGAATTCAGTCCATGTAGTATCATAAAAGCCATGGTATAGTTTGTGGGTAAAATTATTACTTGCCCTAGGTAGACTTATTGATATGCTTTTACCAACTTCTACTGTCGATGGATTTAGTGTTGGTGTAGTAGCTCTTGGAATAGTCGGTAATTCAAAATAGTCCGATACCGTACCATATGGATAGTAGTTACTGAGTTTTCCGTCAACAGTTAATTGAATCCATATCTTTTGCGAACCATCAGCCTTGTGGGGAATCACAATGTTCGACCCCGATACCAACGTAATAGTATTAACATTACGCATATCATAACCAGAAGCATCTGATAAATTTGCAGCTGTTATCCAATTTCCCGCATCATCTTGATACTGTACCAACAATGTAGCCGATTTTCCACTTAAGTGATACGGTTTATATGTACTTCTATTTTTTGTAACCTTTGATGCGATACTTGTAATAGTGGTGCTATTGCCATCTATACTTTGCGTATAATAAAAATCTGCGCCCAAATAAAACCCACCGTCTGGTTTTCCTATACTTCCACCAATAGTTGGCATATTTCATTCCCTCCTATTCTACAAGTTTTAATGCCATATAACCTGAATCCATTGCCACCCAGGCAAACCTACCAATCTTTAAATCTTTTAATACTTCGGCATGTGTAAAATACAATGTACGGTTACTGATATAAGCTACCTCTGCATTGTTTTCCAAAAATGAGAGACGGTCGTTTCTTAGACGTAGCATAATTGGATTACCTTCTACACCGATGTAGATTTCTCCATCGACAAAACGTATATATTTGCTCGTGTTCTCAAACTTTGTATCTGTGCTATTGGACAAGTCATTAAGCGCAGTCTGAAACCGATTAAACTCAAAATTGAAAGAGTTCTTGGTCTGCTCAAAGGATGTGTTCATATCACTTAAAAGCCGGTCCACCGCTTCTTTGGAGTACGTTTTCTCTCCAACCTGCATCATAATGTTTTCGCTAGACTGCGTAATGGAATTCGTTATCTCCTTGTAGATTTGCGTGATTTGCTCAGCATTATCATTTACTACAATCCATTCTTCTCCATTCCACTGCTTCAGCACGGGCGGACTGACTGACGTATCGCACCATAAATAGGTCTTGTCTGATGGTTCTGTTTTGGAGATAATAGCAGCATCTTTTCCTTTATCTCCTTTAGCGCCATCATTTACCCTTATTAACGTGATTGTTCCGTTTGCTTTAACAGCCATAATTAGCCCTCCAATTGAGCACTAAATGTAGCCTTGTTAGACACATCTCCTGCACTAATTGTGAAAGAAGAACCAGTAGCTACAGCAGCTGTGCCACCGTCCTTGTACCATTTGATTGTTCCAAGAGCTGTTAAGTTAGCTCCTGTCATTTCAACTCCGCCCTTGTAGACGTGAGCAGTTAAGGTTGTGGCAATGGCAGTATTCTTGAAGATTGTCCCACCACTTGAAGTAATTGCCATTGTAATAGCATCCTTACCATTTGTACCATTCGTACCGTTTGTGCCTTTATAGGATACAGAATATGATTCAGTAGACTTACCATCTGAATACTTAACAAC
>CAKVJS010000153.1 GCA_934754755.1 uncultured Erysipelotrichales bacterium | reverse complement strand
GGATATGCTATACAGTGATGAGGATAAGATTGATGATAGGGGGAGACGCCGAGATCCACATTTCAAGCCTGATTACTCACCGGATTCCTTATATAGCAGCAACTATATTTGTCACTTTACCGTAATACGTAGAGAATTAGTAGAAAGTATAGGAGGATTTCGAGAAGGCTTTGAAGGGGCACAAGATTATGATTTATTTCTTCGTATTACCGAGAAAACAGATAAGATCTATCATATCCCTAAGATATTATATCATTGGCGGATGATTGAAGGATCAACAGCAGCCTCAATTGATAGTAAGTCATACGCTGTTGAAAAGGGAAGGCAAGCATTGCAAGAATCCTTACAAAGACGTAGTATTTCTGCAGAAGTAAAAGTACATGAAAAAGTGCCATACTATTTGGTAGAATATACATATAAAGTAGAGCCGAAGATCTCTATTATTATTCCAACAAGAGATTATGCCTCGTTACTTGAAGCTTGTTTACAATCCGTTTATAATAAAACAACCTATCAAAATTATGAAGTTATTGTAGTAAACAATAACAGTGTTAAGTCCGAAACGTTCGATCTATTCAAACAATACCAACAATATGATAATTTTAGAGTTATTGATGCGAATTTCGAGTTTAATTATTCAAAACTGAATAATATTGCTGTTGCAAAATGTGCAGGTGAATATGTTGTTTTATTAAACAATGATACAGAAGTAATATCACCGGATTGGTTGCACATTATGGTTGGTTATGCCATGCAGGATCATATTGGTGCTGTCGGACCAAAGTTACTATATGAAGATGAAACAGTCCAACATGGTGGTGTAGTAGTTGGCGTTGGTGGATTAGCGAATCATGCCTTTTTAGAGAGTGATAGAGAGGAAGCCGGTTTTTATGGTCGCTTATCTGTACCGTACAACTACAGTGCTGTAACAGCAGCTTGTTTAATGGTAGCTAAGAAGAAATATTTAGCAGTAGATGGCTTAGATGAGAAGCTTATGGTTGCCTTCAATGATGTTGATTTCAATCTAAAATTATTAGAAAAAGGATATTACAATGTATTTGTACCACAGGTAGAAATGTATCATTATGAATCAAAATCACGCGGATTAGATACTACCGATGAAAAATATAAGCGTTTTTTAATGGAACATGATTTTATGCATAATAAATGGCAAGACAAGCTAAAGCTAGATCGCTTTTATAATCCGAATTTAAGCTGTGAAAAGTGCTTTGTCTTAGACAAAAAATAATATGTCGAAACAAAACTTGTGTGAGTTTTGTTTTTTCTATATAATGGATTAGAAGGGGAGATATACGAATGAAAAAAATATTACAAATTATTTTTTCTTTTTTATTAATATGGAGTATACCAACAAATATTTTCGCCAATCCAAAGAGCGAATTAATTGGCTATAAAGAATATATTACCGATACAGGGGAAATACAATCCCAACCAGTTTATGATGGAACGATTGATGAACAAGAGTACCAAAATTATGATGCTTCGCATGCAGTTGTTAACTTTAATTACAAAGGGGCTGGTAGTACAACTCCGTATGTGAATGCGAACACAGGTAAAGCTGGATACACTTCTAAGTCGAGTGCAACCGATGGAGCCTATTTAGGAACACAGCCGGATGGTCGTATTAAATTTATGCAAGCTGGTGTTATTGGGCTAGTGGAAAGTAAGTATGTACAAGTAATTCCGTTTAATGCTAGATTAAATATTAGTTATTACCAGAGAGGAAAAGGAAAAGTTGGGGACAATTTCTACCATGGTATTGCAACCAATATGGCAGATCCAAGCTTTGCTACGATAGATACTAATATCGGAAAAGCACCCTCTTATATAAAAGCAGGAAAACTTTATTTTAGTTATGATGGACACTACTTCTATGAGTGGGATAATTCCCCTGGCTCACAAGAAGCAGCATATGTAACTATGATTGATGATTACCAAAAAGGAAATCGGAATCATGCTGTAAATGCAAGTCAACCATATTATAATTATTTCCAATATTTATCTTTTCGCTCACAAACGACTTATAGTGGAGGTACACTAGATGCTTTTGTTGATTCAAGAACACAACAAAGGCCGACGTCAAAATTAAAACATACGGGAAATTATTTTATTAACAATCAAAATAGCTATGGAGTCAATGGATTATTATTACTATCTTTAGCGGTTGGTGAAAGCAATTGGGGAATGAGTTCAATTGCACAAAATAATAACAATATTTTTGGCTGGAATGCAACAGATGAAAATCCGGCAGGAAATGCATCAAAGTATCCCTCAGTAGAAAATTGCATATGGAACGCATCTTCGGTCTATATGTCCAAACGATACTTAAATCCTAATTATCAATATTATGCTGGCGCGTACTTTGGTGATAAGGCGAGTGGTATCAATGTAAATTACGCATCGGATCCATATTGGGGTGAAGGCAAAGCGGCGATTGCATGGACTATGGACAATTTATATAACAATCAAGATCTAAACCATTATCATATTGGTATTAAAGATGTTGTTAATACATCAAATACTAATTTACATATTTCCAGCGATGTAGCTAGAACAAATACACTGTATGATACAGGAACATGGTCGAATTATGCATTTACCGTTTTAAATACAGAACAGTCATCCTTCCAGGTACAAAGTGATGCAGCTTTAAAAGAGGATCGTACGGCACCAAGTAATCAATCAGAATACAATTTTAATATTATGTATGGATATATTCCACAAGATAATATAAGTATTGTAACACCAGGGGAAGTACCTGGAATCGTTACTCCAGAAATCATAAATCCGCGAGTAATTGATATTGATAGCAGTGGTTATACCGTTCAATCTACTATAAAAAATGCTAACATAGTTAAATTACCAACTTGGACAGCTAATCATAACCAAGAGGATATAAAATGGTATGTAGCGCCAATTCAGGGAGATACAATAACGTATCGGATTAATACATCTGATTTCAAAGGTCAGACAGGAGGTTATTATACACATATCTATGCATATAATAATCAAAGACAAACGGCGCATGCCTTTAATCAAATCATTGTACCAGAAAAAGTGAAGCCAGAAATTAACGATGTAAAAGTAGAAGAGATAAATAGTACGGGATATACCGTTTCCTTTGCAACAAAAGGTGTAAGTAAAGTACAACTACCAACATGGACGGTAAAAAACGGACAAGCAGATATAAAATATTATACAACGGAGCCAATAGATAACAGAGTAAGCTATCGAATCAATACTGCTGATTTCAATCATGAAATCGGTGGCTATATAACTCATATTTACGCAAGTAATGAATCGGGTGATCAAGTTGCTTATGCTGTGCCAGAAGTGACAGTACCTGGGGCAATAAAACCAGAAATTAGCGATGTAAAAGTAGAAGCGATAAATAGTACGGGATATACCGTTTCCTTTGCAACAAAAGGTGTAAGTAAAGTACAACTACCAACATGGACGGTAAAAAACGGAC
>CAKVJS010000152.1 GCA_934754755.1 uncultured Erysipelotrichales bacterium | reverse complement strand
CTTGTTCTTGCGATATCTTAAAAAATTTAGCTAGTCTATCTTTTTGTTGTTGTAAAACCCAATCTTTTTTTTCATGTAACACTCTATAAGCTAAATCATATCCTTTGTGTAGTAGTTGAATTTGAATGCTATCAATACTATTAAAAGCACCTACACCACTTGGTTCCAGTGATTGCAATAATGCAATATGATAGTTAAGGGTTGTTTCATCAATGTTTAAATCTTGTCTATAAAAGGCAACTGTATCACTTAAAAAGCCGTGGCAGTCTAGTGATTCAATAAGATAAGAGAGGATCGTTTCTTGATACGGCTTATCAATTGTATATAGTTGTGTATATAACTTTTGTTTTATCGTATTGGGGCTTTCAATTGTATCATAATCAACCATATTGTTCGATAGAGTTGTAGCCTCTTCTACAAAAGGGTTACTTTGGATGATATGGCTTACCATCTCATGTAAAGTAAGAGCATCATATTTTAGAAAGTCTAATCCCTGCAACATATCTGGATAGAGTTGCATGGATTGCGTTAGTTTTGGTTGTAATTGAATACTTTGTCTCATAGATAACACCACCTGTTGTATTTATTATACTATATAATACGATACATAGATAAAAAATATGTAAACGTATCCCTTTTTATTAATCAAATATCTGTTTTCCATCTATTAGGGGTAAGTAACCAATAGCACTGACATAATTTTTAGTAGTACTATAAAAATTTATTGCTTTTGTATATACGAAATGATATTATATAAAAAATATACATAGGAAAGGTAATAGTTGTATGAAAAATAAAAAAAAGAAGGATCATATGTTCGGATTATTTACCTCAGTATGTTTAATTATAGGGGTTGTCGTTGGTTCGGGCATTTTTTTTAAAAGTGATAAAGTATTGCAATATACAGGAGGGAACGTTGAACTAGGTGTTCTTGTTTTTGTATTCGCAGCTATCGCGATCATTTTTGGCAGTTTATCTATGTCTGAATTAGCTATTCGTTCCGATAAGGCTGGTGGTGTTATTGATTATGCACAAACATACCTTAATACAAAATTTGCCTGTGTGTTTGGTTGGTTTCAAAATTTTGTTTACTATCCGGCCATCAATGCCGTTATATCATGGGTTTCGGTTACGTATATTTGTATTTTATTTAATTTAAAAATATCTTTAGAACTGGAAATAATGATCAGTTTGTTTATTGTCACAGGGATCTTTTTATTACAATATATAAGCACGAAACTCGTGGGTCAATTTCAAAATATTACTACGGTAGTAAAGTTAATACCAATTGTATTAGTTATTATATATGGTTGGTTTAAGGGAAATCCCAATTTACTGGTTGAACCAATTAGCGGCAGCCATAGTTCTGCCTCTTGGGTGTCTGCTATTGGACCGATCGCCTTTGCCTATGACGGGTGGATTGTAGCAACCGGAATATCACATGAAATTCGAAATAGTAAGCGAAACCTTCCATTAGCGTTAATTATTGCACCAATCTTTATTCTTTGTGCATATGTAAGTTATTTTGTTGGGATGTGTATGTTAATTGGTCCTGAAAAAATCATGGAATTACGAGAATCACATGCTTACTTAGCAGCCGGTATTATGTTTGGAAAAGCGGGTTCAAAAATATTCATTATCTTTATCATTGTTTCCATCATTGGAACAATTAACGGGGTGTCACTCGGTAATAGTCGAGGAATTTACGCATTAGGTGTGCATAATATGATGCCTAAGGCAAAACGAATGACGAAAATGAATAAGACTTTTAAGACACCTTCTAAATCTATTCTATTTTGTTATATCATCACTTTATTTTGGTTAGTTATCCATTATTTGACAACCAAGAATGGGGTTTTACAAAATTCGGATATTTCCGAAATAGCAGTTGTTACTACCTACTTATTGTATATTTTATTATATGTGCAAGTCATTCGGTTGAAAAAACGAGGAGAGATCACAAGCTGTATGCGTGGGTATATAATTCCTCTATTAGCGATTTTAGGTTCTATATTTATCTTTATTGGTGGTATTCAAAGTGCAATGTTCTGGTATTATGTATCTTTTAGTGTCGCCGTTATGATTATTGCTTATCTATATGCTTGTAAGTATATGAAGGAAGAAAAATAAGACGAATCCTAAACAAATATGTTTTGTTTGGGATTTTTTTATTTTTTTTTGGGTTCATTATAAAAAAATACTTTTTTATCCTATATATATCCCCTATTTTATAGGTATATGTTACAATAAAATCATAAGTAACCGTTTTCTATGAAGTGGAGGGATTATATGGAGCAACAAATATTAGACTATATTGACAAAGCCATGGATCGATCGGACTGGACAGCTTGTTGTGGTCAGAAGATTAGTCAGGCTTTACAAGTAAGCACAAATCATACAATGCGTATATTACATAAAATGCATGAAGAGAATATTCTTATAAAGATTAAACAACGTCCTTTATTGTTTTTAGATAGGCTGTATTTAGAAGAGCTATGGCAGATCGTATTAAAGATACACACTTTTGATTCTTTAGCCGATGTGTTACAGTATGGAAAAGTAAATAAAGATTTTGAAATGGTAATTGGATACGAAGATAGCCTTAGTGATGTGGTAGATAAGATTAAGGCAACCTTGCATTACCCTCCCTTTGGCTTACCTATTTTACTGTTTGGTGAGACGGGAACAGGAAAAAGCTATTTAGCCCGCGTAGCCTATGAATATTGTTTAAATCATCAGTTATTGGGTGAAAACAGTCGTTTTGTTCCTGTGAACTGTTCTGAATATGCGAATAATCCAGAATTATTAACGGCTAATCTTTTTGGTTATAAAAAGGGATCCTTTACAGGTGCCGTGCAAGATACCGACGGACTGTTACATTATGCCTCCGGGGGTGTATTATTTTTGGATGAAGTGCATTGTTTGACTGGAGAATGTCAAGAGAAGCTATTTTTATATATGGATCAAGGTAAGTATCATAAGGTAGGAGATAATGATAAATGGTATACATCCCATTGTCGGATGATTCTAGCTACAACTGAAAAACCAGAACAAGCATTACTTAAAACAATGTTACGAAGAATTCCTGTTGTGTTACAAATTCCTCCTCTGTCAGCTCGTACAAGAAATGAGAGACGTCAATTATTGTACCATCTATATCATATAGAGGAAAAAAGGGTACATAAAAAAATACAAGTATCGGCTTGTGTATATCAATTATTATTGGAATATCATTTTATTGGTAATGTAGGGCAATTGGAGAATATTATAAAAGCCAGTTGTGTCAGTGCGCTCTATGAACAAAGTGAGGAATCCTTACATATTTATACGTATCATTTACCAAGTGAGTTGTTAGTTTCCCATAGTCCTGAATTTCTCTTACAGGATCGTCAAATGATCCCATTATCTAATATCCTACCGCAGTCTAAGTCCATGCAATTCATTGAGTTTTATATGGCTCTTATGCATTCCTATAGTAGTGATATTGGGATTCGAAAGCCCATTGAAC
>CAKVJS010000151.1 GCA_934754755.1 uncultured Erysipelotrichales bacterium | reverse complement strand
AAATAACACTAAAAATCAAATGTGAATTAAATGAGTTCTATAAGATACTAGAAGAAAAAGGATTCAAAATAATAGATAAATTCTCAATGGATGATACATATTTCGTACCTGAAGAAGTGAATCTAGACAAGGTTAATACAAGAGATATTTTATCTAAAGCAGTATTAGTAAGAGATATTATAGGAAAAATGCCAGATAGAAGAACAAAACTAATAACATTTAATTGATTTTTAAAGAGAGGGGAATCGTACATGAAGGTTATTAAGAAGATCAATAATAACTTTGCAATATGCCTCGACAACAATGGTAATGAGCTGATTGCTAATGGTAAAGGTATAGGATTTCCTAAGATTCCTTATGAATTAAGTGATTTGAGTAAATTGACGAGAACTTTTTATGGGATAGATGATATGTATTTAACGTTAGTAAACGAAATACCAGAGACTATCATTGAAGCAGCGTCGATTATAGTAGATGAAGCAAAATTATTAATTGATAATAGTCTGAACCCCAATATAGTATTTACATTATCAGATCATATCCATTTCGCTATAAAAAGATTTACCGAAAATATGGATATTCAAATACCATTCTCTCATGAAGTGAAACATCTATATGAAAAGGAAATGGAAATTGGAAATAGAGCGATTCGAATCATCAAAAAGATGTTACATGTTTCTTTACCAAAAACAGAAGCATCCAGTATTGCTCTTCATTTTATCAACGCTGAGAATATCAAATCGGTTACTTGTAATAAGACAGATGAAAATACAATCATTCATCAAATAACTACTATCATCGAAGAAGAGTTTGGTATTTTAATAAATAAAGAAGGGTTTAATTATTCCCGGTTTACGAGCCATTTACTGTATCTTTTGAAAAGAGGAAAAAAGGAAGACAAGATATCGAGTGATAATCATCTACTATTTGAAATGATGGTGGATCAATTCAAAAAAGCATATACATGTGCTCTTCAAATTAAAAAACATTTATTAAGAAATCTCCAATGGGATATTGGCGAAGAAGAAATGATATATATGATTATGCATATTAATCGACTATGTGTTAGAGAGGACTGTAACCAATAGGGCATAACCCCTCACACAAAAGACTAAGATAGAATGTCTTTTTGTGCGTGGGGTTTTTAATTTAGCAAAATCAATACAAGGAGTGCATGTATTGTTTGCATATATAGTTTTAAAAACAGAAAAAAGGAGGATTTTGTATGGCTAAAAGTAGTAAATATAAAGAGTTATCTGAGAAAATCATGACTCTAATGGGGGGTAAAGAAAATATAGGTGTATTTGCCCACTGTGTTACCCGTCTGCGTTTTAATGCGAAGGATAAAAGTTTAGTAAAATCAGCAGAAATTGAGGGTATCCCCGGTGTTATAGGAACGCAATGGCAAGGTGATCAATTTCAAATTATCATCGGTCAATCGGTATCAGAGGCTTACAATTTAATATGTAAAGAACACGGATTCAAAATAGAAGGAACGGTAGGGGAGGAAATAAAAGAAAAGAAAAAATTCTCTTTTATGTCTATTGCGGATGTTATCGCTGGTTGTATTACACCGGTGATTCCCGTTTTAATTGGAGCCGGTTTATTAAAAGTAGTCATGCTACTTGGAAATATGTTTGGGTTACTATCCGTGCATAGTCAAACATATATTACATTATCGTTTGTTTCCGATGCTGCATTCTACTTCTTACCCATTTATGTAGGTGCCTCAAGTGCCAAGAAATTTGGATCCAATATGTGGATGGGAATGTTTTTTGGAGCCGTCTTGCTTTCGCCCAAATTAGCTGAGTTATTAGCAACCGGTAATGCTGGATCGATATTTGGATTGCCTATTTATGGAGATAAAATGCTATCGTATGCTAATTCTATTTTCCCCACTATATTAACCGTTTTTGTAGCCAGTCATGTAGAAAGATTGGCCGAGAAATATGCACCAGATTATTTAAAAAGTATGTTGGTTCCTTTGCTTACTATGTTGATTATGACACCATTAATGTTGTGTGCATTAGCGCCTGTCGGGTCAATTATTGGTAATTATTTAGCGGATGGCATTATATGGTTATATGATACAACAGGTTTTTTATGTGTAGCCGTATTTGCTGTATTCTATCCATTGTTAGTAATGACCGGTATGCATCACGGATTAACTCCCTATGCCCTGCAAAGTCTCGCAACATTACGTTATGAACCATTAGTGCAAGTTGCTCAATTTGTTAGTAATATTAATCAAGGGGTGGCTGCTTTAGCAGTAGCTGTAAAAACGAAAAATAAAAATTTACGAAGTGTTGCCTCGTCTTGTGCCATACCAACCGTTCTCTGTGGTATTACGGAGCCAACTTTCTTTGGTATTACATTAAAATATAAAACACCTCTTTATGCAGCTTTGATTGGTAACTTTGTTGGTGGATTAATTGAGGGGCTATGTAAAGTAGTTACCTATCAATATGCTGGTAGCTGGGGTATCTTTGGATTACCTGTGTTTATGGGAGAAAAATCAAGCAACTTTATGTTTGTGATTATTGCTATCATAGTTGGTTCCATTGTTACGTTTATTATGACTTTACTATTATATAAGGATCCCGAAGTTGAAACAAAGGAAGCATAATTTAGAATGTTGTTATATTTTGATTGTAGTACTACAAAAGTAACAACTACAAAGTAAGGAGGATTATAATCCTCCTTTTAGATTGATCAATTTCTTTGCAATATATCATATATATAGAGACAAAGAGAGCCTTTATATCATTGTTGCTTTGTTACCATGATTATGCTATTGTGATAGAATAAGAAAGAGAGATTCGTATGTTAGAAAGATATAATAAAATACTAGAATTAGTTACCACACATGAAAAAGTTGAAGTTGCTTCTCTAGCCTCTGTGCTAAAAGTATCCCAAGTAACCATCCGAAAAGATTTGAATCACTTAGAAAGTGAAGGGATGATTATTCGTCAACATGGCTATGCAAAAATCAATAATAGCGATGATATGAATGTTCGACTTGCCTTGCATTATGACCGCAAACAAAAAATAGCAGAACACGTAGCATCCATCGTTTCCGATGGAGAAACAATCATGATTGAATCTGGTTCTTGTTGTGCTATGGTAGCCCAAATGATAGCTAAAACCAAAAATAATGTTACGATTATTACAAATTCTGCTTTTATCGCTAATTATATTCGTAAATATGACAATATTGAAATTATTTTATTAGGTGGAGAATATCAAAAATCATCACAAGCTATGGTAGGTCCCTTAACCATTACCTGCGCCAAAATGTTTCATGTATCTAAATTTTTTATTGGTATTGATGGTTTTACTATGGAACAAGGATTTATGGGCAACGATTACTTACGTAGCGAAATGGTTCGCCATATGGTTTTACAGGCACAAGAAACGATTATCGTTAGTGAATCAAATAAATTTGGTCAAAATGGAATGATTGATATGTTAGAAACAAAACAAGTAGATGTGGTAGTTACTGATAATCAT
>CAKVJS010000150.1 GCA_934754755.1 uncultured Erysipelotrichales bacterium | reverse complement strand
GTACAATACGTTACCTTATGATTCGCTTTATCACTACCTGGATTTTTGCCTAATGTTAAGGCGTCACCTGTTACATCCAAAATATCATCTTGAATCTGAAAAGCAAGACCGATAGACTCCCCAATGTGTTTCCAAGCAGCAATTTCTTCTTTTTTTCTTGTTACAACACATGCCCCTAGTGCAAAGGAAGCACCTAACAAAGCACCGGTCTTGGCTAAGTGTAGATCGATAAGATCACTTTCCGATGTATGCTCCCCTCTAGCATCTAATTCTTGTCCATAAATCATGCCTTCTAAACCACTAGCCTGTAATAAGATAGAGGATAGATCTACTCGCATAGATGGTGTAAGATTCATTTTTAATACAATACGAATTGACTCATTTAATAACGCATCACCCGCTAAAATGGCTGTTGCTTCATCAAATTGTTTATGACAGGTTGGTTTTCCACGGCGTAAATCATCATTATCCATAGCCGGTAAATCATCATGGATTAAGGAATATGTATGAACCATTTCTATCGCACAAGCAAGGTCTAAATAGGGATGATAGTCATACCCATAGCTTTGCATTACTTGTAAACAAAAAATCGGTCGAATTCGTTTACCACCAGCCAACAGGGAATATAATATTGCATCCCTCACTTTTGTTGGACAATACGCATCGATAATCAAGGAAAGTCGTTGATTAATTTCTGTATACCACGGTTCCATAGTTATTCCTTCGTTGGATTAGTATTTACAGTATTATCAACCATAATTTTACTAACCTTATTTTCTACCGATTGTAATTTTTCCGTACACAACTGCGTTAATTCCATGCCTTCTTGAAATAGAGACAAACTGTTTTCTAAAGAAGTTTGATTTCCCTCTAACATTTTAATAATTTCCTCTAATCGTTTCATTGCTTCTTCAAAACTTATCTTTTCCATAATTATCTCCTATTTAATAATAGCCTTAATAGTACCATCCGATACCATAATTTCCACTTCATCATTTTTTTGTAGTTGGCCTATTTGGCGAATAATCGTATCTTCCTTCTTTACAATCGCATAGCCTCGTTGCAATGTTGCAAGGGGACTAAGTGCCAATAACTGACTTTGCATTGTACGTTGTTTGTTTTTATCTTTGTCCATGCGCATAGTCATTAACTGTTCCAGTTGTTTTGTTTCTTGTCGGATTATATTTTTTTGTGATAAAATGAATAAACTAGTTTGATGATGGAAGGATTGATTCGTTAACTGCACTTTTTGTTTATATTGATTTATATATCTAAAATAGATGCTTTTTAGCTGATCTTCCAGTACAAGTGATTGCGCCTTTTTATCGATATATAATTTTTCGGGATTTTGAAACATATAAAAGGATTGGTATGATTCTAACGCCTTCCTCTTTAATTCCACTTTTTGTTTAATATATGTCTGTAAATTGTAGCGTATACGATCTACCGTTTGTTGTAAATCGGCCATATCAGGCGTAGCCAAACTGGCTGCTGCTGTAGGTGTTGCCGCCCTTGCATCGGCCACAAAATCACAAATTGTATAATCCACTTCATGTCCTACACCACTAATAATCGGTGTATGCAAAGAATATATAGTCCTCGCTAAAGCCTCTTCATTAAAATTCCATAAATCTTCTAGGGATCCTCCGCCACGTGCTAATAAGATTGTTGAAAAATGGAGAGTATCCACATATCGCAGTGTTTTACAAATCGTTTGATAGGCTCCTTGTCCCTGTACCGGTATGGGAAAAACAACGATCTTAACGACTGGAAAGCGCAATCGAATTGTACGAATAATATCCATTAATGCAGCACTTTTATTAGCACTTAACACTGCTATTTTAGTAGGAAACTTAGGTATTTTCTTTTTATGTTCCTTTTCAAATAGCCCCTGAGTCGCTAATTCCTTTTTTAATTTTTCAAAGGCTAAAAACAAGTTTCCAATGCCATCTTGTTCCATTGTCGTAACGTATAGTTGATACGTTCCCGCTACATCATACACACTAACACTAGCTTCTAATAATACTTTCATTCCATTAGAAACAACAAAAGGCACCTTACCTGCCCTAGAGGCAAACATAACGGCATTAATTCTTGCATTTTCATCCTTTAAGGTAAAATAAAGGTGACCAGAACTATGATTTTTACAATTCGAAATTTCCCCTTTAATTAAAACCCGCTGTAAATGTTGATCCTGATCTATTTTCGTTTTTATATATCGATTTAAGGCAGAAACCGTAATATACCGTTTTTCCATTAGGCAACCTGTTGTAATATCCCATTGATAAATTTATAGGAATTATCATTACCATATTTCTTACTTAATTCAACGGCCTCATTAATAACAATATCCCTATGTACATGATTACGAATCTCATATATGCCATCCATAATAATAGCTAATTCAATTTTAGTAATACGATCAATCGTCCAGCTTTCTTTTAAAAGGGGGATAATTTCCTCGTGATAACTCTCACACTGATCAATAATAGCATCAATCATGGTAAGACAGTAAGAGTATTCTTCCCTGTCCTTGACAAAGTCCTTATCCATATGTAAAAAATCAACGATTTCCTCTTTTGAAGCATCAACTAATAAATATTGATAGAGGGCAATTACTACCTTTTCACGGATCATTCTTTTTCTTAATTTCTTCATTTCTTTCAACCTTCCAACTTACCATATGATTTTATCATAAAAAAAAGGTAAAAGGAACTAATAGCCACATAAAAAGATGTGTATCTTACACACCTTCCTAAAAATTAACCCCTTGAACTTGGATGTTTATCATAGCATTTTTCATATCCAACATTTCCTGCAAGGCAGACACTATTTTATTTTGTATCAAAGTAGTGATGGTACCAACATGAACTCCATAGTCCACAATCATATCAATCGCAATGCTCACCTGATTGTTATCATTAATTGTAACCGTAAGTGGCCCTTTTGTTTTCATCGATAATGCGTTATTATTAGCTAACGTAATACCGTCTATTTTGTCTACTGTTTCTTTAGCAATAACCTCAATAACTTGTAAATCTACATGCAACTGACCTGTATGATTTTTATTTTCTATCATATAGTATTCTTGGCTCATAATTAGGACTCCTTTTTTTCTATTGTATATAAATTATGACCAGATTTCAAGTTATAGCTAAATAAACTTTACTTCAATTTGATATCCATCGCCTAGTTTATTTAAAAGTGTCTTTATAATTTTATTGGCATCGCCTTTATCCCGGGTCTTTGACACCTGTGAATTAATATAAGTAGAAAAACACTGATATAATCAATATTTATTTGTCAAATATAGAATCTGCTTTTGTGGCATATAATAGCATAAAATTGATATTGTATATTCTTACAAATAGTTGACAATTACTCAATTATTTTATAGACTTAATTCTATAGACATTTAATGAATTAAAAAATCAATGATACAATCATCTGTTTTTAAATATTAACTATGAATTTATATAATCAGTCTAAAATTCAGATCATATGCCACATTTTTAAGCATGCTTTCTATATCCTAAACCTTATGA
>CAKVJS010000149.1 GCA_934754755.1 uncultured Erysipelotrichales bacterium | reverse complement strand
GCCTAAAGAAATGGTTAAAAAATCCCGATTATGCCTTTGTCTTTCATATATCCTTGCATCAAAATGATTAATCAGTTCACACAATTGTTGCGGTGTCGGTTGTTGGTATTGTAATACAGCTCTTTCTTTTTCATACGCACATTGGATCTTACCAATGGCATCTACCAAGTAACGATCATAACTTTCCTTATTTTCTTTTTGTAATCGATTATTCTCCTTTTTATCGGTAATATATTGCGATAGGGTAAAAGAAGCCGTCAATATACTAGCGCCAGCCATGGATACCATCATCATCATATTCTTGCCGCTCAGCATTGTCGTGGCAGCTGTCATACCGACCATAGCGAGGGGAGGAATAATCATTTTTAATAAACTATTCTTGCTATCCTCATTCCGCCTTTCCTTGTCTTCTATAGTAAAAATTTCTTCCTCGACTTCTAGATGGAGTCGAGGGCTTCGGTGATAGTCAGGGAATGCTTTGGGAAATTCTGGCTTGTGTTTCTGTACCAAAATGGCAGTATGATCCCATGTCACAGAATCATTAAATAGGGTTATTTTCCACTGCTCCGGTCTTTTTTCTAATTGAAAATTTTTCGTTAAAATTGTTATTCCTTCATGCATCGGAAATACTGTTTTACCAGTTATTTTTGTATGATCAATGTATACAAGTTGCTTTCCTGCATCAACAATGCAACTATGTTCATGAAAAACAAGAAGTGGTGTATCCGGTATTTGGATACTCACAAAAGATACCGATCCAATGCAAAATTCCTTATTTGTTATAAAATACATTGTTTTTGTCATTGCCTGGCAACAAACTAGTAACTTTCTATCACCTATTTGTTGTAAGCCAGTCGAAATTTGTTCACCATTTAAAAATAGTTTGTCATTAATAATGCTATAGCGATCTTCCCGTATAACTACATAGGGATTTTCATCAGTTAGGCTGATTTTTGTACTTGTGTTACCTAATATATAAACTACAAAGACTAACGTACTAGGGTGTAACCGTGCATCGATAGAACTATGATTATCTATTTTATCTATAAGTTCCATATTTCTATTCCCCTAGCTTCTTTGTAAGTTCATCAATCTTTTTTGTATACTCTTCTAATAATTTCTGTTTCTTAGCACCATTCATTTTATTATTAATCCTGGTTGCCTGATATAAATCGGTATAAGCCAACAGCGTTAATTGATCATCCCCTAAATTTTGTGCTAAATCTAATGCATCCTCAAAGTTTCCTCGTCCCATAGAAACCCAGTAATTTAAACTATTATCATCGGACTTAACAGAGATCGTATTTAAAATTGCCTGTTTTTGTTTAGCCGTCAGATCGGTTAATTGAATGGCCGACACTGCCAATACATAACGAGCTGATTTTGGTAGACTAGCTAACGTATAACTTGATAAATCGCTCTGTGTCCTAGCGTAGTTATTCGTTAAAAAACTAGTTTGTGCTGCAATAATATCTCCTTGTCTTGTCTTTTGTCGTTCATTATAATACCAAAAACCACTTGCTAGTATAGCGATAACAATACCAAAAATACCAACCGTACGATACAGAATATAACTTCTTTTTGGAACCAAGCTTTTTGTTTTTCTAACCTTATCCTTTTCTATGCGCAATTGCTCACATATAAAGGTGTTGATTTCATCTACACTTTTGCATTTATGTATGGCTATAGAGAAGGTATCATTTTGCCCGATAGATCCCTTTATCAATTTTTCATATGGTAATTTTTTATTAAAGATAGATAAAATAAGTGCCCTATAATTTTGTAATAGTAATTGCGTATCATAGGATTTAGGTACTAAGCAATCCAGTAATCCACAATGCATAACTTGGATAGTTTCTCCATCCAAGAATAACAGAGCAGGATGCATAAAGGGAATTTGAAATCCGTTCATTGTATCCAAAAGCAGGCTTATCGTTTGTGCCAATTGTAATTTATCTAAGCGGGTATTTGTTCTTAGAATTGCATTTTCTAAACTCACCATCCCCTTTTTAATAGGATACTGTATCTCTAATCCTTCTTCGTTTTCCTGGTAATTGACATATTTATTAATGATTGCTAGGGCACTTTCATCATATTGCCCCTTGTTGATAAAAACCGTAATATGATCTTGTTTAACTTCTATATTAATTTGTTCTTTTCCATTACTTATTTGCATAATCCTCTCCCTAATAAATAATATATTTATCCCCATTATGTAATCCAAAATCAAGCAGTCTATCATAGTCACCTAACATACATGGCTTGTCTTCTATGTGTAATGCATAACTTTCAGGTAATAGTACTCCATTTTCTCTAAAGGCATCCCATAATAGCTGTTTTAATCTTCCTAAAGTAATTTGTTTAGATACATACAGATCTATTTCTTTTTGTTTATACTGTAACGTAATTTCCATCATACTTTATTATGCCTCCTTTTCCACACCTGTTTTTTACCAAAAAAGAAACCTATGGCTATTAGAAATACAGCACCAATACTAAAAAAAAGATAAAAGGAAATAGAGGCATTTTTCTGTCTATCGGCACTACTATCAATAACAGACGGATGATAGTCCTGAAATAATAATTCTTTAGAACTCTTATGCATATCATTTCTCCTTTTAGATTTAGAAAAATCTATAATATGCTTTGAATTACTATATATTTTTTCTGCCGCTTTGGCCTCTTTACTCTTTATATTCAATTCTTCTGAAAATAATTGTCCACGTATCATAAAATCACTGCTACTACCACCTTGCATTTGGCTATTCGTAATAACTTCGGGATTTAGCTGTAGGCTTCCATTATTAGCATATATTATTGGTTGAAAAATAATTATTGATAAAAAAATAACAAAAAATTGAAAATAAAAGCGCCAAAACTGACGCTTTTTAAAAACCAAAACTCTGGGCATCTTGTGCATCTCTTTCCGCAACTGTATCCGCATATTTGTTTAACTGTTGATTAATATTTTCTAATAATTCTTCAAACTTTTGTACATTTTGATACAGTTGTTGATACTGTTCCAAATAAGCCTGAAAGGCTTGTCCCTTCCATTCTTCTCCAATAGTATGATTCATTTGTTCTACTGATTTAATTGCTCGTTCGATTTCTTCCTTAGAACGTAAATAAACTTGTGCTTGTTGCTTTAATTCTTCCGGTGTTACACTAATTTGTGACATCTTCTATCCCCCCTATTATCCAATTGTATACCTATAATATATATATACGTTTACTAAAGCTGTCTCTATTATAATATACCATATGTATAGCGCTGTCAAATTTTATTATGATTTAAATATAACATAATTTATCTATAAATTTTATAAATAATCAGATTGTATCTTAATAAGGTATATAACACTGACCTATTGTTATATTTCTTTATTACTACCCATATGAATACTTAAAAAATACCACTATCTTACCATTTATCCTGCGAAAATATTGTATTCATGTTAGAACCATATTAATCCCAATAAAGTCTTATAACAAAAAAAGACAGCCGCTTGGCTGTTTTTAGTATAGAAAATAAAAAAAAGAAACTGGCAGCTCGCTATTGTTGCACAA
>CAKVJS010000148.1 GCA_934754755.1 uncultured Erysipelotrichales bacterium | reverse complement strand
TTCCATACTGGTATATCAGCTGGGGCTGTTCCAGCCACGGAATATGCATTTAATAATTGTGGAGAAACTAAAGTAATCCCTACAATAATTCCTAGTATCTGGGTTGTTCCCATTTTCTTGGTAATCGACCATACAATACCAACTGGCAGGAAATGAAAAATAGCTTCCCCAATCAACCATAAAAAATCATTAACGCCAGACCAAAAGGGATACATGTTAACAACTGTTTGTGTTTTGTAATAACTTTACTTCACCAATTATATTTCTAAATCCTAAAATCAATCCCCCACAAATAAGCGCTGGTATTAAGGGGGCAAAAATCTCACCCAAGTTACTCATCATTGCTTGCAATCTACTTTGATTTGGCAGCATTCTTTACAGTATCCTTGCTTACCCCTTTAATTCTTGCAATATTCGTAAATTCATTATAGAACTCTTGTACACTATTTCCAATAATAACTTGGAATTGTCCCGATTGAATAAAGGTACCCTTCGTAGATTTTAATGCTTCAATTTTATCAATATTTGCTTTACTTTCATCTATTAATACAAATCGCAAACGAGTAACACAGTGGGTTACTGCTTTAATATTTTCTTTGCCACCAATATATTCCAGCAAAGATCTCGCATCCTTTGTGAATCTAGCCATAAACTCTCCCCTCGCTAATCCTTCTAAACTATATAGTGCTAAATAAATTCCATTCTCATTTTATTATAACCTCTTATAAAATATTTCTTTTTTGCAATTTTTTGTTAAGTCTATACTACTATCATTCATGGAAATTATAGTATCTTTTGTTGCCATAATGGTAGCTACATCATGTGTTATTGTAAAATGATATTGCACACTTCTAAAGTTAATATTAAATGTTATAGTTTTCCAATGATCTGGTAAGTTTGGTTGCACTGTTAAAATATTGCCGCTAATATCAATGCCAGCATACATATTTAAAGTAATGTAAATAGTAGCCGCCATAACTCCGGTATGAATTCCTTCCGCAGTGGTTCCACCTTGAATGTCATTATAATCAGAATACAAAGCCTCCTTATATAACTTCCATGATAACTGCCTATCTCCTATCATAGCAGCTAACTTCGCATGGACGACTCTGGATAATGTGGAACCATGAGAAGTTCTAGCCATATAATATTCTAAATTAGTATTTAGGTAATGCTCTGGTAAATGATAATTCATACTCTTTATAAGAGTATCTATTTTATCTCTCGAAAAATTATAGAATAGCATCAATGTATCCGCTTGTTTTGCAACCTTATAATCGTCTGCAGATTTATCTTCTGCCCGTAGGATACGATCCATACGATGTATATCAGTATACTTTTCTTTATAGTGATTCCAGTCAATTTCCTTTAACTTAAAATAGCCTTCATATTGTGCTATAACTCCATCATTATCAATCTCTAAGGATAATCTGTTACCTATTTTTTGCATCTCAAGTAAGTTATGATTTGTACAATTTGTTTTATGCATGATTTCTTTGAATGTATCCTTATCTAGCATTGTTTTTAATTCGTTAACAAAGCTAAACAGCCAGGAGACCATTACATTCGTATATGCATTATTTTTGAGTCCCCCTTCTTTTTTGTTTGGGTATACTTCGTGGAATTCATCCGGACCCATTACCTTATCAATGAAGTACCGTTTCGTATTTTCATCATATTTAGTAGCGCTTTGCCAAAACAATGCTACCTCAATGATCATTTCAGCACCATACTGTTTAAGAAAGTCGATGTCTTGCGTCATATTCCAATACAACCAAACATTATAAATCACTGCCAAAGACACGTGTCTTTGTAATTTACTATGATCTGGCCCCCATTTGCCATTCAGTGGATTTAAATGTAACCCTTGTGTTTGTTCACTACCATCCAGCCCCGATTGCCAAGGATACATGGCTCCTTTATAGCCGGATTTCGTTGCTTCTTTTTTTGCCATACGCAATCTATTGTATCGATACATTAATAAGTCGCGTGCTGTTTTGGGAAAGTACATATTATAGAAGGGCATGACAAATAATTCATCCCAGAAAATGTGACCTCTATATGCTTCCCCATGCAACCCTCTTGCTGTCACGGAAATATCCGCATTTTTATTTCCCTTTGGAGAACCGGATACCAACATATGATATGTGTGTAAGTTTAGCAACTTACTGGCCATCATATCACCAGAAATAGAGATATGTGCCTGCTTCCATAAACGTTGCCATTCTAATTCGCTCTCACTTAATACTTGATCAAATGTTTTAATCTCGAATTGTAATCCAACCTTTTTCCAATCGCTATTCGTATATTTTTCGATATATACAAATTTCTCAATTTCTACTTGTTTTCCTTGCACAGCATCAACTTTAATCGTTTGCCTTATTACATTTTCCTGTATTGTGTTATCCATCGTTTGTGTGTTAATAACATAGCCGATAAGTGCTGATTTTTGAACGACTACGATATTAGATTGTTTTGTTTTAGAAACTATCATTGCCTTATTATCTTTATAGGAAGTATTCAATATCTCCATATGATGAGACTCTAATCCTCTATACCGCTCCACATTATAATTATAAACAGTACCATCACCTTCTGAAATAATCTCTATTTGCCCACTAAAGTTAATTGGTTCAATGGAGTATTTTAGAACATACTCATGGATACTATTCATATTTACAATGCGATAACATCGAATGGATACCTTTTTACCATTGCTAAAATGATGGACTACTTTGGATGTAAAAAGCCCATTTCTTAAGTTTAAATTACGTTTCATATATTTAATGGATTCTGGGGTAACATCCATTAATTGATCGTCTACCTTAATTGAAAAGTATTGCATATTGGGTACATTTACAAAATCCTCATTACAAATAATCGCATCATCAACCTTTGATTTCGCAATATTATACACCCCTGCTATGTAAGTTGCTGGATAATGCTGATTACTTATTTTCATTTCTGGTATTGTTCCCCGTAATCCCATAAATCCATTACCAATGGTAAGTAAAGACTCTCTTGCGTATTCATCTTTTCCCGGATTATATCCTACATATTTTACATTCCAAATTTGTCTTTGCTCGGCCTGATATATTAATTCTTCTATGTTATCTTCCTTATCCATTAATGATATAAAAGGCCTATTAAATTCCTCCATTAAGATTTGTAAAATATCAAATACCTTATCGTCCTCTATATAATACCAATGTTTACTCGGGATATCTTGATATACCACGCCCCCATCAAAATCACTAAAATCTCGTATTATTCTTTTTATTTTGTCTACGAAAGCATAATTAATAGTATCTTGCATGTCTAAACAAATAGATTTAACAATAGTATCTTTATTTTTTTTAGAAATATGCAATGTATGGTTATTGATTATTAAATATAGTAGTAGCATTTATATCCTCCATTATCCTGTACGTACAAATTAACATGTATATACAAGTTCATTATAGGGATGTTTTTCTCCTTTAGCAAGACAAATTTATAATTCTTTTATCTATAGGTGAATTATCATATTAAGTGCAACACTGTATAAAAAAAAGATTCATGGATTCTTCCATGATATAATGTAAGTGC
>CAKVJS010000147.1 GCA_934754755.1 uncultured Erysipelotrichales bacterium | reverse complement strand
ATAAAGGTTCTATTCACTTTTTTCTATCCCTGATTTTTAAAAGGTGAGTTTTGTCTCACATCAATTGTAAACTAACATCTACCTATGGAAAACAATTACATAATATTGACTTTCCTGTGTTTTTATGTAATGGTAAGTATGAGGGAAATATCTTATAGTTATAAAATAGGAGGTTAGAATGCGCGTAAATAAGATATGGGGAACTATCATTATCATTGTCAGTATAATTATGTATGCGTTTCTAGGAACGGCTATTATTTGTTCCCAAGATTCAATCATTGTTAAAGTATTTTGGATATTGTTATGTTGTTTTGCAATTATTTCTTTACTCGCATACGTACACATGCCATCTAATAGTAAAAAACCAATAGCAGAAGGCTATGTAGTTGCTATTGTACCTGTATACAATGAAGACTCAATAGTGACACGCCGTACGATTGAAGCTTTATTAGGGCAGAGTGTAACGATTGATGAAATTCATGTGGTTGATGATGGCTCAGATAAACCGATGAAAATGTTTAATCATCCTCGTGTGTTTTGTTATCGTCAAAACAACGCAGGAAAGCGATATGCGCAAGCGGCAGCTTTGAAACGACTGAATCCTAAGAAAGTGGATTTTATCTTAACTGTTGATTCTGATTCTATATTAGATATGCGAGCGGTAGAGTATATGTTACGAGCCTTATCAGATCCTAAGGTAAAGGCATGTAGTGGTTCGGTATTAGCGAGTAATTTCAATAAGAATACACTGACGAAAATACAAGAGTTTGATTACATGATAAGTTTTTTTGGTCGCTGTACCAAACGATTGATTGGTATGTTGGAAACAACATCAGGAGCCTGCGCCATATACCGATCAAAAATTTTATTTTATCATTTAGAAGATTATTTAAAACAGGGAAAGGCCGGAGATGATCGGCGTCTATGCATTTATTCTTTATTAGAGGGAAAAGTATTACATGTTCAGGAGGCAATTGCATATACGCAAGTTCCTGAAAATATAAAACAATTATATAAACAAAGAATTCGTTGGTCAATATCTGGATGGGATTCAGTTCCTGTATATTTAGCTAATTTTGGTATTCGAATATGGTTTTTCCCGGTTTTAAATATGATTCAGACGGTAATTACACCTATTTTATTCATATCTATTATCATACAGTCTCTATTTTTTTCACCTACCATTCTTATTTACTTGCTTATATATACAACTATGATTCTCTATACAGAGGCTGCTTTGTATGTAAGTACCCGCAGAGGATGGTCGCTTGTACAAAGATTTTGGTATTGGTTAACAATCACGCCTCTTCTAGTAGTAATAACGTATATTATTAATTTACCTGCACGTTATACTGCCTTGTTTCATCTGGGGGATACAACATGGGGCACACGATCTAAAGGGTCTGTGGCTCCAAAGCTAAATGATTGATAAAAGGAGAGTTGTTTATGGATGTATTGGAATCACTATGTTCCCGTCATAAAAAAATGGCTGTCATTGGCATGGGGTATGTGGGTATGCCATTAGCTCTAGCGTTTTCTAAATATATGGATGTAATTGGTTTTGATATTAATGAAACAAGAATTAATGAGTATCGCCAAGGGATTGATAATACGAAAGAGATAGGTTGTATAAAATTAAAGGAAACAGATTGTTTCTTTACCAGTGATCCTATCTATCTAAAAGAAGCATGCTGCTTTATTATAGCTGTACCAACACCGATTAATAATGATGATATGCCTGATTTACAGGCGCTTAAAGAAGCTAGTAAAATGATTGGTAGAACGCTTCATAAAGGCGATTATGTGATCTATGAATCAACCGTTTTTCCTGGTGCTACAGAAGAAATTTGTCTACCAATTTTAGAGAAACAGTCTGGATTAAAGTGCCCGCAAGACTTTAAAATTGGCTATTCACCAGAGCGTATTAATCCAGCGGATACAGTACACACCCTAGAAAGTATTGTTAAAATTGTTTCTGGAATCGATGATGTTGCTAAAGATACGATTGCTTCCTTATATGAAATGGTAGTAGATGCAGGGGTTCATAAAGCCCCTAGTATAAAAGTTGCGGAAGCGGCGAAAATTGCTGAAAACTCACAACGAGATATTAATATTGCCTTCCTCAATGAATTATCCAAAAGCTTTGATGCTATGGGGATTGATACACATAGTGTACTGGAAGCTATGGGTACCAAATGGAATGCTTTATCCTTTTGTCCCGGGCTAGTAGGGGGGCACTGCATTAGTGTAGATCCTTATTATTTTATATATAAATCAAATCAGCTTGGTCAACATTCTATTATGCATATGATCGCACGGGGTATTAATGAGTCTATGCCGGAATACGTCGTCAATAAAATGATGCATTTAACCATTGATCAGGGTTTATTAGTTAAGGGGTGTCGGGTTGCCATGCTTGGTATTAGTTTTAAGGAAAATTGTCCTGATATCCGTAATTCTAAGGCTATTACTATGATTCAAAAGCTTGAGCAAGTAGGTATGAATGTAGATGTATATGATCCGCATGTAAATGGTAAGGAGATCCAAGATAGATTAGGCATTACACTTTCCACAGACTATTCTGCTTTAACTTCCTATACAGCTATTATAATAGCTGTCGGACATGAAACGTTTAAAAATCTTCGTCTACCGTTTGATACAAAGGTTAAAATAGTCATTGATGTAAAAGGGGCTCATAAAGAAATCATAGAAAATAATAAAAATATTGAATATTGGCGGTTATAATATATAATGATAAAGGAGGTGACTATCGTGATAAAATATAATGGAGCAGGAATGGGAGCAACTGTTGCTGGAGTAGCCGTTGCTACAGGAGATCAAGCAGCAATTATGACAGCTGTGTTAGGTTGTACAATTTCAGCTGCCGTATTAGTGTTAACTGTAATTATGAAACGTAATAAACAAAAATATATAATCGATCGTCGCATATAATAACTATAAAATAGTGTACATAAAATAAAAGAAAGGGCGTGTCCTTTCTTTTTTATTAGATATAAACAAGGAGGAACTATGGTAAAAATTATATTTTTTGATATTGATGGCACTTTACTCGCAAAAAAACAAAAACACATTTCAGAAGAGGTAATACAAGCTCTATATCATTTAAAACAACAGGGAATACTGTTATGCATTGCAACAGGAAGACATATGGAAGAAATCAAGCAATTACATGTTTGTGATGATTTTGCTTTTGATCAATATATTACCCTAAATGGATGTTACTGTATAACAGATCAACATAAATGCATATATAAAGCCCCTATTAATAAACAAGATGTAATTAATATTACAGCCGCTTTAAATACAATAGAGGCAGCCTATACAGTTGTTACAAAGCATGGTTCTTTCTTAAATAAGGTAGATAAACATACACTGGCTGCATACAAAGAGCTACAAACACCTATGCCAACCCTAGCATCATTAGACAATATTATAGATGAAGAAATATTACAAATTATACCTTATCTTTCTAAAGGACAATTAGACACTGTAATACCATCTATTGGTTCTTGTCAGATTACGCAATGGCATCCCTTTGGATATGATATTTTATCTTGCCAAGGAGGAAAAG
>CAKVJS010000146.1 GCA_934754755.1 uncultured Erysipelotrichales bacterium | reverse complement strand
TGGTATGTCTTGTGCGCACTGTCAAAAAAAGGTAGAAGAAGTATTAGGTGCATTGCCTCAGACAACAGCTAAAGTAAATTTAAAAAAGGAAAAAGCAGTGGTTACAACAGAATTAGAAGATGCTGTACTTCGCTCTGCGATCGAAAATGCTGGATATGAAGTAAAATCAATTATAAATAAATAAAGCCTAGGCTGGCTATCTATGGAAAAACGGTGATATATGTATATCACCGTTTCATAAAATAGGATAATATTGCTTTTTGATACTGTGGATTGGTTAGATCAAAAGAGGTGGCGATTAAGATAATCGTACGATCTTTTAGAATCAACATGGCATTTGCTTGATCATCTACTGTGTTGAATCCAATATAGACATGAGGGTATGCCGGTAGCGGCACGATTCGTTTGGATTGAATACTCTTAGGCCGGTTTAAAAATTGATGTAAAAAATAGGTGGCTGTTGCTTTCTTGTTACACGCATAATAGTTAACACTAAGTATATTTTCCTTTTCCTGCATAAGATATCGATACGAAGTAGGAATTAGTACACTATGTTTTGTGATAACTGTTGCTTGTTGTGGATTCTTTGATGTTTGTAGTATGTCATGCATTGTAAGAATAGAAGAAGTAGTTTGTTTTTCTCGTTGGAAGTTATCGAGTAAAAGGCCAGCCATTGTTAACAAAATACAAAGGGATAGTAATAGGTAGAATACTTTATGGAACAGGGTTTGTTTTTTTGTGTTTTTATACGCTATAGTATCTGGTGATGGAGCTTTTTTCAACTGCCAGGTAAAAAATAAGTTGCTAATAAACCGGATCAATAAAGCAATTCCTAATAGCGCTGGTATGCAATACAAAAGAATTGCACCATCAGTAGTAAAGAGGTTTATACCGTTGTTTTTCCATAAGGATGGCACTGTAATCCATAAAAGGACCAGTAACAATACTAATAAGATTAACTTTTTTATCATATGGAAAGTTATATAGGTTTGTTTAGTATTGGAATTTTCAAAAGTGGGATCTGGTTGCTTGCAAGTAAATGTATAGATGTTTTTAATATGACCAAGATATGTATAATGGTGATTTGTATAATTTTCCAGCCATTTTCTTTTTTCCTCTTGCTTTGAAAACTGCGTGGATGCTGTGGAATGAAAGATAGCCGTATGATAGTGTATCTTCCGGTAATCTTTCTTAAATATCGTAATTGTATCGATAGATTTACATGTATAACCAGCCTTTGCTAGTACTTCAAGATGGTGCAGTAATACTTTATATTCAGTAGCATCGTAATGCATAAATTTAATTTTAATCATAGAAACTCCTTTTTCATTACTATAGCATGATTAAAAAATAAAATAAATTAAAAATAATATAAGAGAAACAAATATAAAAACAAACTATAAGTAAAAGTGAGTTATATGAATATATAGATTGGAGGTTCTTATGAATAAAAAAATAAAAAAATTCATCTCCTATTATCGGCCATATCGTTGGTTGTTTTGTACGGATATGTTTTTCGCTATTGTTGGGGCATTAGTATCATTAGTATTTCCGATACTTATCCGTATTATTACGGGTACCGTATTAAAAAGTGAAACCCTTAATATGAATTATCTATACATATTGGCTATTATTTTCCTTGTGATTGTAGCCCTGGAGTATATTTGTAATTATTATGTAGCATATCAAGGCCATACCATGGGTGTGTATATGGAACGGGATATGCGTAATGAGCTATTTGCTCATCTACAAAAATTGTCTTTTCACTTTTATGATAAAGAAAAAACAGAAAAATTAGTCTCTAGTCTAGCGCATGATTTATTTAGCCTGACTGAGTTGTTCCATCATGGACCAGAGGATATTGTTATATCGGTAATAAAATTTGTGGGGGCTATCTTGATTTTATCTACAATAAATATGACTTTAACAGTTTTTGTTTTTATTACGGTACCAGTTATTGTCATTATTGCAATCCACTATAATCGTTATTTAAAACGGGCTTATACCCGCAATCAAGTACATATGAATGCTATTCATGCCCGCATGGAAGAAGATATAATGGGGATTCCTACCGTTAAAAATTTTGGTAATGAAAATTTTGAATTACAAAAGTTTTATGATGATAATGAACAATATGCCCATAGTAAACGGGCTAGCTATTACTATATGGGTAAATATAACGCCGGATTAAATGGCTTTATATCGATGATCCGAGTTATTATTGTCTTCTTTGGTCTTATTTTAATCTCACAGGAAGAAATATACTCATCTGATTTAATTGCCTTTGTATTATACATCAATAATCTTATCGAACCTATTAAAAAGTTAGTTGATTTTTCAACTGAAGTATTTCATGAGGGTCTATCAAGCTACGCTCGCTTTATCCATATTTTAGAATTGGAACCCGATGTACAAGATGCTCCCGATGCTCGTGAGTTGCAAGAAGTTAAGGGCGATATACTCTATGATCATGTCAGTTTTTCTTTTTCAAAAGATAAAGATTATATTTTTAATAATATTTCACTGCATGTGCGTCCAGGTGAAACAATTGCTATTGTGGGTGGATCTGGGGTTGGAAAGACGACACTTTGTGCCCTATTAGCCAGGTTTTTTGAAGTGACATCGGGAAAAATTACAATCGATGGCGAAGATATTCGTAGTTTTACGCAATCTTCCTTACGTAATGCGATAGGAATTGTACAACAGGAAACGTATTTATACAGCGGTTCAATCCTAGAAAATATTCGTTATGGCAATCTATTAGCGAGTGATGAGGAAGTAAAAGCCGCTGCAAAAGCAGCAAATGCACATGATTTTATTATCGATTTACCAAATGGATATCAAACTGATTGTGCACAACATGGACTGCATTTATCTATAGATCAAAAACAACGCATCAACAATGCCCGTGTATTTCTCAGAGATCCAACTATCTTAATAGTAGATGAGGCGACGAACGGTCAAGATAGTGAAAGTGACCGAATTATGCAGGAATCACTTTATAGCTTAGTACAGAATCGAACAACGCTTATCATAGCGCACCGATTATCAACGGTAACCCGTGCAGATCGAATTTGTTTGATTACGAAAGAAGGGGCGGTAGAACAAGGAACACATGAACAATTACTTCATAAAAATGGACAATATGCATCTTATTACACATGTAATTTAATAAATAAAAAAATATAAAGAAAGCATTTATATGGTATACTAGTACTAGGTGATATAAATGTGGGAATGGATACTTATGATAATCGGTATAATCCTTTTCGTATATATAGGGATTGCGTTATATATACATAGTGAAAAGAAGCAAGCAATTCGTAATAAAATGATGGAAGATAGATTACAGTCCATCGAACAAATAAATACAGCACTAGATGAAACCATTGATCAATTACATGCGATAAATCCATCATTAGAGAAGGCTATGGATTGGTATAGTAGGGTATTTAATAAGAAATAAATTTTAAGTATGGACACCTAATCAGGTGTTTTTTTTATGCAATCGATGAAAAAATTATCGATATTTATACTATTGTCTACGATTGTCAATATATGGATATATTATTAATAGATAATATATAAAATATACTAGAATAATATAAATAG
>CAKVJS010000145.1 GCA_934754755.1 uncultured Erysipelotrichales bacterium | reverse complement strand
TAAAAGATATGATTTATAAAACAGGATATCTAGTTACTAAAGAAAAAAAGAAGCATGCGGATGAAAAAAAAGTATATCAAATGTACTATAGCTACCGGGAACCTGTAAAAAGTATTGTATCGCATCGTATTTTAGCAGTCAATCGAGCGGAAAAAGAAAAAGTTATTACGGTTTCGATAGAAGTCGATCAAGAGTACTTTTTACGTTATATAGCTCGTGGTATTTGTAATACACAAAATAAAGTAACCGAAGAATACATACTGCAGGCAATCAAGGATGGCTTTAGTCGGTTACTATTTCCGGCTATTGTGCGCGAAGTTCGAACAGAATTAACCGACAAGGCACACGCACAAGCCTTGCGTGTATTTAGTGTGAATTTAGAAAGTTTATTGTTACAGGCTCCGCTCGCTAACAAGAGAGTACTTGGTTTAGATCCGGCCTTTCGTACTGGATGTAAACTAGCAGCTGTAGATGAGACAGGAAAAGTATTACATATTGATAAAGTATTTATAACGATTCCTAAGAAAAGTTATGAACAAGACAAGAAAATCTTGTTAGATATTATTACCCGTTATCAAATTGAAATTATTGCGATCGGTAATGGTACGGCGAGTCGGGAGAGCGAGGAATTTATCGCTACTTTTATCAAGGAATACCAACTACCAGTTGTATATGCGATTGTATCAGAGGCGGGGGCTTCGGTCTACTCTGCAAGTACTGTCGCAAAAGAAGAATTCCCAGATTACCAAGTGGAAGAAAGATCGGCCGTTTCCATTGCCCGGAGACTGCAGGATCCTTTAGCGGAGCTAGTAAAAATAGAACCAAGGGCGATTAGTGTTGGACAGTATCAACATGATATTGCGAAAAAACAGCTAGAGGAACAATTAGACTATGTTGTACAAAAAGCGGTAAATACAGTCGGAGTAGATATTAATACGGCTTCTAAATCATTGTTGCAGTATGTTTCTGGATTGCATGCTGCCGTCGCAAAAAATATTGTGGCATACCGTGAAGAAAATGGTAAGTTTACTTCCCGCAAAGAGATTCAAAAGGTGGCAAAAATGGGGGCTAAGACATACCAACAAGCGGCTGGATTTATGCGAGTGCCAGAATCATCAAATCCCTTTGATGCCACACCAATCCATCCAGAAAATTATAAGCAAGCGAAACAATTATTAGAAATAATAGATAGTACTGTTTGTGATTTAGGAACACCGATGATAGAACAAAAAATAGCACAAGTAGACAAAGAAAAGATAAAAGAAGAAATTGATATCGATAGTTATACTTTAGATGATATATTGGATTGTTTTATCAAACCACACCGTAATCCTCGTGATAGCTATGCTACACCTTTATTAAAAAAAGATGTATTAAAAATAGAGGATTTGCACCCAGGCATGGAATTAGAAGGTACCGTACGAAATGTTGTCGATTTTGGAGCTTTCGTTGATATTGGTCTAAAAAATGATGGACTTGTGCATGTTTCCCATATGGCAAAACAAAAAATTCGCCATCCATTTGATTGTGTGAGCATAGGTGATATTATAAAGGTTTATGTTATTGATGTGAATTTGGACCGAAATCGGGTTCAATTAAGTATGTTTGCTGCATAAATTATACAGTTCTGATTGCTTTTATTGCGGTTACATAGTATTATATAAGTATCTTATAAGAAAGGTTTTAGGACGTTACAATGGCAAAAAAAACAGGGAAAGTAAAAATTTTTAATCCAGAAAAAGGATTTGGATTCATTGTTATGGAAGGAGAAAATCGAGACATATTCTTCCATTACTCACAAATTCAACAAAGCGGATACAAAACGATCGACGCAGATCAAGAGGTAGAATTTGATTTAGTCGAAAGTGATAAAGGTTTACAAGCCCATAATATTGAAAAAATATAAAAATAAGGCAATACGAAAAGTCCCTCCTTTTATACATAAGCATCGTGTATAAGAGGGGGCTTTTCATTGTCAAAAAAAGATGACTATCTAGATAATAATCATTTTTAGGAATCATTCTTTTTTATCATACATTCATTAAAAGTATACGAAGGAATCCCATTTTCATAGGATAGGGCTACTTCTCCTTGGATCAGCGGAAGTAGATACTTATGTAAAGTAGGGGTAATATTATTCTTATCTGGATGAATCCAATCTAATGGTATTTTCCGTTCTATATTAGCTACTTCTGTAACATCACTAGTCATACATTTACAGCGATAGGGTTCATTTGATATTCTTTGCAATCCAAGTACCTTCCCTGTTTCTCCATGTAAAGAGGCAACAACGGCTTCCTGTCCAATTTGGAACGATTCCATGATATCTGTTTTAGAAGCGATATGCATGGCACATCTTTGTAATACATTTAATTCAATACTACGCACCTTGCAATGAAATTCTTGATATACGATAGACTCTAATTTTTTTCCAGTACCACTGTGTAATACATGGCCAAAAACATCTTTTTTAACATATTTAGAATCATCATCTAGGAAGTGGCCAGAAGCATCTTTTATACCCTCGCTAACGGCTACGATAACCTGTTGTTTGTATTGAAAAACAGTATGGATATCCTTTAAAAAGTTGGTTATGTTAAAAGGAACTTCTGGTAAATAAATAAGATCGGGCGCATCGTTATAAGGGGTGCGGGCGAGTCCTGCGGCAGCAGTTAGCCATCCAGCATTACGTCCCATAATCTCAATAATCGTAACCGAAGGAGCCTCATATATTAAACTGTCATGGATGATTTCTAGCGTCGAGGTCGCTACATATTTTGCAGCGGAGCCAAAACCTGGTGTATGATCCATACCGGCTAGATCGTTATCGATTGTTTTAGGAACACCAATAAATCGGATGTCACTGTTTATATGTTTGGCATAGGCACTTAATTTCATAACTGTATCCATGGAATCATTCCCGCCAATATAGTAAAAATCAGTTATTTCTAACGTATCTAATGTTGTAAAAATGGTTGTATAAAGTGCGCTGTCTTCTTCATAGGTAGGCAATTGAAAACGGCAGGAACCTAAGTACATAGCTGGTGTATATTGTAAACTGTCTAAATCCTTATCATCTATAAAAATAGTTGATAAATCAATATAGTTATTATGGATAAGGCCTTTTATACCATGAATCATCCCATATATATGGTCCATATTGGCTTCTCTTGCACCTTTGATAATGCCAGCTAACGTAGCATTAATCGCAGCTGTCGGGCCACCGGACTGACCAATCATACAGTTTCTTTTTTTCATTGTTCTTTTATATAATAACAAGTATAAATATAAATTATTATTATATTGCTCCTTTCTATTATTTAAAATTTTACACTTGCCTATTATTCTATCATGGAATCTATATAATAAAAGAAAATATTTTATTTTTTCTACTTGACGTGACAAAATAAAAAGGTATGAAATAATGATTTCAACCTTTTTATCTAATAATCAGCTCGTAAAAGACACATAGGACGATAATAAGTGAGCAGATTGCACTGGCAAGAGATAGCCAACTTTTATCTTCCCGGTAGCTAAAATATTGGTAAATCATCTGTTGGCTAAAGATAATTCCTGCTGTAGGAAACCATAGGAATTTTTTATTCATAAGTGTGATAATTATGATAGCTACTAGTGTGGAGA
>CAKVJS010000144.1 GCA_934754755.1 uncultured Erysipelotrichales bacterium | reverse complement strand
CCATAATAAAGTACTCTTATTCTTTTCTTCTAGTAATTTTAAAATCTGTATTTGCGTTATTTGTGGTAGTAAAATACATCTTAAGAAATCATATATTTCAGCTCGTTTTTCAGTCCCATAATTATATCCATCTATATAAAACCGACTTGTGTCCTTTTTCCCTAAATGAGGTTTAATCCAGAACTCAATAATATTTGAGTCAAATTCATTAATCCTATCCAAGTGTTTATTAAACAATTCTGGTAATTTATCCTGATTTCTATAATAGTTTTGTGGTTCTTTATATTCAGACTCAGCACTCTGTAAATAGTATAATAAATCATCCTTTATAACAAATGACCTAATGTATCCCTGGTTCTCTATAAAATCATTACCGAAAAAAGTACTAGCCTTATCAATACCACATACATAAAGGCGAGCTTCTCCGTTACCAGTGGTATAGTCTAGTTTATTATATTTAACAAATGAATCAGATACACTTACATTTAAACCCTCATCCACAAGAGTGGCCCCATCTATTGCTAACCTAGCACCAGTATATATAAGTTCCATATATTGTTCCTTTCAATAGTGATAAATTACATGTATATCTCCTTTAATAAATTTATTAATACATCGACTACAATACTGTTTCCAGCCTGCTTATACATTTGTGTATCACTAACAGTAATACGAAAGTTATCCGAAAAGCCCATTAATCTTAAACATTCTCTAGGGGTTAACTTCCTTAACCTCTTTCCTCTTGTTATATAGTTATCAACACCTGCTCTATGCATTTTAGCCATAGTTGAAAGCAAAGGTCTCGCTACAGTAAGATCCGTCTTAGGTTTAGTTTTAAAATTTTTTGTGCCTTCAGATAAAACATACTTTTGGATTTTTTCTGATAAATAATATTTATCCATATCTTCAGTCACAAAATCACCATGCCAATTAAACTGTTGATTTGCTTTTTGACACACTGCAATTTTTCCATCGATTTGGGTGTATCTCTTTTTTAAATTTTTTTCCATCATTACGAATTTCACACCCTTCTCAGGTAGAAAATATTTTGCATCCGCAATATCTTCTAATAAGTTTTGCATTGTTATATTAAGGGGTATAGGTTCAGGAAACTTAAAATCCCTTGCCTCTAAAAAACCGACAACAAATAATCTTTCTCTATTTTGTGGAATGCCACAATCCCTAGCATTTATTACTTTAAAGTGTATGTGATATCCCAAATTAATAAATTCATCTTTTAACACTGACCATGTTTTACCTTTATTATTTGATAGTAACCCTTTTACATTTTCAAATATAAAAGTTTTAGGTTTAATTTCTCTTATTAGTCTTATAAATTCATAAACTAATAAACCTCTATTATCGCCGAAGCCTTTTTGCTTTCCCACTAGTGAAAACGATTGACACGGGCTACCTCCTACAAATAAGTCTACTTTATTACTATATTTTGTTCCATCAATTTTATATACATCATCGTACCACCTTGCTTTATCAATATTATAGTTTGCAAAATAACTTTGTTTAACAAATTTATCTATATCACTTGCAAATATTATCTCATGGTCAATTTTCATTCTAACCAATGCATGCTCAATAGCACCAATTCCGCTAAAAACAGTTGCTAATTTTAAAGTCATATAGATCATCCTCTCTGTATTCTATAGAAACATTACTTTTCTACTTAAAACCATTTTTTTAAACCTGAATATCATTACTTAAGCCCAAAAGAACATTTCTATTACAGTTATAAATTTTTCCTAAATAATCCCTGTAATATATCAAGCTTACAATTAAATTATATTTACTGATTGTAAAGAAATCAAGTATAATCTAAATCCTTCTTAAAAACATAGCAAACTTGCCATGTTGAATAGTCTATAGAAATGGATACTTTATTACTTCATGATATAAAGGAAATAGGAAGAAAAATACAACGGAATGCTTGCACTATAATCAGATAAATCCAGCGTAATAGTGTTGTTAGTATACAATTGATGTGGGATAATATATAAACGAGGGTGTAAATATTTTTCTGTAAAGTCATCTATTAGGTAGTGGTTTAGAATCTCTTATTTTAGTTTATATTCTTTTCACCAATAGTAACAATTGTTACTATTGGCGTCAATCTACTGCCTTCAAATATAATTTGTAAGCTAGAATAAATCACTCCCCAGTTACCATATTGTTTTGTCCACTTAGCCACTATTTTATCTTGGTCTAAATACAAAGCTTTAAATAGACTATCATCGGTAGAAAAGACGGTTCGTATCTTCGCGAATTTACGAAAGGCACTATTTAAACTTTCTATGGCATTCGTTGTATACATGATCTTTCTAAGTTCAGGTATGTAGTTATACATACACGCTATTTCATTCCAATTATCCTCCCATGGTTTAAAGACATAGGGATATTTATCACCCATTTCTTTTTACAGGATGTTAATGCTGTTAAAGCGATATCTTCATTATTTGCCCGATATATTGTTTTAAATCATTACAAAAATCTTTTCTATCCTTGTAGTTAATATACTTACAAGAATTTCTAATTAAATGCACAATACAACGCTATTGGACAACTTTTGGATATACAGATTCAATAGCTTGTCTCATACCCGATAAGCCATCCGAACAAATAATTAATATATCTTGTACGCCTCTATTTTTAAGGTCTGTAAGTACGGATAACCAAAATTTTGCTGTTTCATTTTCCCCAATCCAAATACCTAGTAATTCTTTATATCCCTCTTCTGTAACACCTAAAACAATATAAGCTGCTTTTTATATCACCATATTATCAGATCTAATATTGAAGTGCACACAATCAATAAATACCAAAGGGTAAACGGTATGTAGGGATCGATTCTGCCATTCGATTGCCTTAGGTAAAACTTTATCTGTGCTTTGACTAATCATAGAGGCACTTACTTCTGCTCCATAAGTATCATAGATCGCCTCACTGATACCTCTGGTTGATATACCTCTTGCATAGGGATTAATGATTTTCATATCGATATCGGATATATCACGATTGTAGGGGCAAAAGATCCATTACGGTCACGTGATAGGATAAGTTAACCTGTCCCTGTGAGGTTTTTACCTTCTTTCTAGAAGTACCATTACGGTAATTTGTCTTATTGCTAGATTGATCATATTTGTCATAGCCCATATGTTCATCGAATTCAGTTCCATCATGCCTTGTATTGTTTCCCTAATAGATCCTTTAATGCATTGCTAATATCACAGACACTAGTGACTCCATATTCTTTAATTATACTTTTTATAATACCTTTTTTATTCATAGAAAAAATCCTCCTGTAGTAGTTACTTTTATTCTAAGATTAGAGGATAGTTTACACAAAATTTTGTACAGCAGGCTCGGATAACTCACCTAAAATAATATTTAGAAAGATATAATACTACGACAATGTCTTAGATTATCTTTCACCGATAAGTAAGAGAATGGATAAATTAACGTAAATATTCCCCTTCTCTAGATCATCAAATATAATTATCTTTACATACGATCATTTAATTGATTTTTGCATCTCACATCATTTACAATTAAAATATAATGCAGTATATAGATAGTTTTTTTACACTAAGATGATATAATAGCCTCGTAGGAGGAAAATACATGACTAAA